>CAZMDV010000245.1:0-4465 GCA_964564875.1 uncultured Salinivenus sp. | reverse complement strand
GCCAGGCCGACCGCATGCGGCGCGAGCTCGTGGCCAACGTGTCGCACGACCTGCGGAGCCCCATCGCGTCGATACAGGGCTACCTGGAAACGGTCCACATGAAGGACGGCGAGCTCGCCCCTGAGGAGCGACAGCGCTACATCAAAACGGCGCTCAAGAATACGAAGCGCCTCAACGCACTCGTCAGCGAGCTCTTCGAGCTGTCGAAACTGGAGACGAAGCAGATCGAGCCCGCGATCGAGGCCTTTCCCATCGCCGAGCTCGTGCAGGATGTAGTGATGCAGTACGGCCCCCGCGCCGAGGAGCAGAAAGTTGACCTGGAGGCCGACCTGCCGGAGCGCCACGTTCGGGTGGAGGCCGACATTGGGCTCGTCGAACGGGCCCTCTCGAACCTCATCGACAACGCCATCCACTACACGCCGGCCGGGGGGGAGGTGCGCGTACACCTCGCCAACGAGGGGGACGAGGTCTGCATCGAAGTGACGGACACGGGCCCCGGGATTCCGGAGGACGACCTGCCCCACATCTTCGAGCGCTTCTACCGGGTCGAAAAAAGCCGGGACCGGGACACAGGCGGCGCGGGGCTCGGCCTCGCCATCGCCAAGACGATCTTGGATCTCCACGGCCGCACGCTGGAGGTGGAGAGCACGGTGGGCGAAGGGACAACCTTTCGGTTTCGTTTGCCCGTGGAAGAGGTCGCTGAGCGACGGACGTAGTGGGTGTTATAGAACTGTTAGGGGTCGTGACACGAGTGTGAGGGGATCTGAGTCTTCTGTGACGAAGTTCGTCCGGAGTATGGGAAGGTTGGACGTGCGAAAGAGATGGAGGCCAACGTCTCCATCGCACCTTCCGATATCCCAACCTTCTCAATTCCGCCATGACCCTGCATTCTTGCCTACGCACGCACACTCTCATCGCTGTTCTTGGTATTGCCTGTTTCGGGCTCGTCCTCGCGGGCTGTGACAGTCAAGGCGATAATGGAGAGTCCACCAATCAGCCGCCGACGGCGTCTCTCTCGCTCGACTCCCGGAGTGGGTTGGCCGCTGCCTTCAGTGGCGCGGGCAGCTCCGATCCGGACGGGGAGATCACCGCCTACGAATGGAGCTTCGGGGACGGAGACATGGACACCGGCGAGACGGTGCTTCATGAGTACGGCGCTGACGACACCTACACTGCGACGTTGACGGTGACGGACGATGAAGGCGCGACCGATTCCGCTGAAATGGACGTGATGGTGAGCCGCACGCCCACGACCTTCAACGTCACGATTGAAAACGTGGGATCGGCGTCGCCCGTCACGAAGAGCGGCGCGTTTACCCCCGCCGATGTCGTGAATCCGAGTGACCCGAATGCGCCTCCGCTTCAGCCCGGCGAAGCGTTTGAGTTTTCCTTCACGGCCGGGCCGAACGAGGTGCCGGGCACCGGCATGGTGATGTCGTTCGCAACGATGTTCATCCAGTCGAACGATATGTACTATGCGGTCGCTCCGGGGGGCGTCCCTCTCTTCGACGACAACGGCACTCCGGACAATGAGCGTGATGACACGCCGATCGGCATGGACACACCGGCCGATCTCACCGACGAGGTGGGGCTCTACGATGCCGGCACGGAGGTGGACCAGACGCCCGGAAGCGGAAGCAACCAGGCACCGCGGCAGAGCTCACTCGATCAAGGCCCGGACGAAAACGGAAATGTGGTCGAGGTTACGGACACCGACGATGATGGACGTCTTGAGAACGACGGCTTCGAGTATCCGGCGGTGGCCGACGGCATCGAGTTGACGGCCGAGAGCCAGCGGGATGCTGAAACAGGAAGCATCCGGTTTACCGTGCGCATCGAAAACGTAAGCGACGAGACCAGCACCAATGTGAACGGGGAGCCGTTGTTGATCTCGCCGGGGAGCTTCGCCGCCCACTTTGACCAGACGCCGAGCGGCGACAACGTGACGTACCCGGGCCACGCGCCGGGAAGCTCCGCGAGCGGCGGCATTGAAGCGATCGCCGAGGATGGCCGACCGGCGGGCGCCGTGTCGGGAGACGATGGCTCGCCCGCGGGCAACCACGTTGAGACGCTACGGGGCCTCACTGGCGTCACTGTGCCGCTGTCGCCGGGCGCGTACGCCGCCCACACCGACGACATCCAGGCATTCGCAACGGGCGAGAGCGCATCCGACGGCATTGAGGGAGTGGCCGAAGACGGCATGCCGGGCACGCTGGGAAGCGAACTCGACACTTCCAATGATGCCATCCGGACCTCAGGCGTCTTCAACACGCCGGACGGCGCCAGCAGCCCAGGGCCGCTTCCGCCGGGCAACAGCTACTCCTTCCAGGTCGAGGCGTTGCCGGGAGAGCTTTTCTCGTTCGCGACGATGTACATTCAGTCGAACGACCTCTTCTACGGTCTCCAGCCGAACGGGCTGCCGCTCTTCTCCAACGACGCACCGATCAACGGGACCGTGACGGAGCAGGTGGTGCTCTACGATGCAGGCACGGAGGGCGATGAGGAGCCGGGCACGGGCCTTAACCAGGCACCGCGCCAGTCCGGCGGCGATACCGGGGCGGACGGAGAGGGAAGCACCGTTCGGGTGAGCAACCAGGACGATGACCGCTTCCTGGACGACGACGGCTTCAAGTACGGGGAGACGAAGAACATCGTGCGGGTCACGATCACACCGCAGAACTGAGCGGATCGGGGCCCGCTCCATGTGAGCGATGGCGACTGCCGCCCGGGGCGTCCGGCCCCCGGGCGGCGGTGTTTATGTGTTCCGTAGGGACGCATCCCCCGGCCCTCCGTCCATAAACGCGCATCACGATACGTCGTAGATCGCGCCGAACTTGTCGCGGACGTACCGGAGCCACGGCTCGGCGGAGAGAGAATCGCTGGTGGTCCGGTCGAGGAGATCGGGAGCGTCGAGGATGCGGCCGTGCCGGTGGACGTGGGTACGGAGCCAGTCGAGCAGCGGCGCGAAGTCGCCGCCGGCAATCTGTTCAGGCAGGTCCGGAAGGTCCTCCTGGATCGTCTCCACGAGCTGGGCCGCCGTGAGCGTGCCGAGCGTGTAGGTGGGGAAGTAGCCGATGGCGCCCTGCGACCAGTGCACGTCCTGCAGCACCCCGTTCGCGTCCGTCTCGGGGACCACGCCGAGGTAGTCGTCCATCGCCGCGTTCCAGCGCTCGGGGAGGTCGTTCACTGACACTGAGCCGTCGATCAGGCCGCGCTCCAGCTTGAAGCGGAGCATGACGTGGAGGTGGTAGGTCACCTCGTCGGCTTCCACGCGGATGAGGGAGGGCTCCACCTTGTTGATGGCACGGTAGAACGGCTCCAGGGCGGCGTCGCCAAGGGCATCGGAAAAGGTCTCGCGGAGCCGCGGCAGGTAGTGGCGCCAGAACGGCCGGCTGCGGCCCACGTGGTTTTCCCAGAGGCGCGCTTGCGACTCGTGGATGCTGAGGGAGGTGCCCTCGCCGAGGGGCGTACGGTCGAGCGACGGGTCGATGCCCTGCTCGTACAGTCCGTGCCCCGCCTCATGGATCGTGGAGAAGAGGGCGGAGGCGACGTTCTCCTCGTCGTACCGCGTGGTGAGGCGCACGTCGTTCGCCGAGAAGGCAGTGGTGAACGGGTGGGCCGATACGTCCTGCCGCCCACGATCGAAATCGTAGCCGAAGTCCGCAATGACCGTTCGCCCAAACGCACGCTGTTTGGACTGCGGATAGGTGCCGCGGAGGATGGTGCCGTCGATCTGCGGTGCATCGTCAATCGCGTCGACGAGCGGGACGAGGTCGTCACGCAGCGTGTCGAACAGCGACGCGACCTCGGCGGTGCTGCGGCCCGGCTCGTACTCCGTGAGCAGGGCGTCGTACGGCTCGTCCTCGTAGCCGATCGCTTCGGCCTTCTCCACCGAGAGGTCCACGAGCTGCTCCAGGTGTGGGGCGAACCGCGCAAAGTCGTCGTTCGCACGGGCCTGTGTCCACGCCTGCTGGGCCTGCGACGTGGCCTTCGACAGTGCCGCCACGAGCGACGACGGCACCCGCACGGCCCGCTCGTAGTCGCGCCGGGTGACGCGGACGAGGGCGGCGTCGGGATCGAGCGGGGCGGGATCGTCGAGGGCCTCGGCGGCTTGATCGAGGAGCTCGCCGGTTTTGTCAGCCACGAAGCGCTCGTGGGCGGTGGACTGCAGCGTCGAGAGGTGCTGCGCGCGGGCCTCTCCGCCGCCGTCCGGCATGTAGGTCTCCTGGTCCCACCGGAGCACCGCGGCGGCGGCCTTCAGGTCTTCGATGGGGGCGAGGTGGGCGCGAAGGTCCTCGACGGGGCTGGGCATGGGTATGAGAGATCGGTGGGAGTCAGCAGCGAAAAAGAACGAGACGACGGTCAATCTGGTGCCGCTCCACTCGGGAAAATGGATCGAAATGAACCAGGGGAAGCAAGTGCGCTTCCCAAGAGCAACCGTCCTGACCGAAACATTCGAGAATCG
>CAZMDV010000244.1:0-4491 GCA_964564875.1 uncultured Salinivenus sp. | reverse complement strand
CCTGACCCTGAAAAATGGGTCTGCTGTTTCCACAGCGCGATGCGCACCGCGGCCAGCGCATCGCTGAACGTGGGATGCGGCTTCTCGTGCCGCGCCGCTTTCTGGACCTGCAGCTTCCCGGTACTCGCCGGCCGGCCATGGTCCCACAGCGAGAACGGCCCCAACAGGCACGAAGTCGTTCGCTCGATGGCGCGCCCTGTCCACTGCCGCTGGGCTTCCATGCCCAGGTGGCGGCGCATTTCCTCGAAGGCAACCTCAACGGGCCACCGACGGACGAACCACCGTAGGATGCCGGTCGGCTCGGCCGCCGGGCCGGTGCACAAAAACGCCTTGGGCTCAAGCGCCCCGCCTGGGTCGCGCACGAGCACCCATCGGAGGGGGACGACAGGCTGGCCCGCATTGTACCACACCGCCGTGCCCGTGGCGATGTCCAGGGCCTTCTCCTCGCGGCCCTGCCACCAGGAGGCCTCTACCGGGTGCCACCGAGTTTTCGGGTCGGTAAGCCGCTCTTCGAACTTCGGAAGACGCGTGCCTTTCTGCCGGGGTCGCCCGAGCGCGTCAGGCGAGCGGGGCGGGGCCGGCTCGTAGAGCGCTGCGTCCAGGCGAAGCCGACCGGCCATCGTCGTCTCGGGGCGCGGGGGTGCGGCCAGCAGGTCGACCGCCGCGAAGCTGCTGTCGCCGACGACCACGAGCTGTCGGCCCGGCAGGAACCTGCACGGCGCGTACCCGAAGCGGGAGGCGCGAAGTTGGAAAATCGCTCATCTCAAATTCACATATTGCATTTCCGTCTTTCCGCGACACTTCTCTATCCTATATGAGGCAAGAAGGGGCCGAGTAAACCACATTCGCCCGACTGGGGACCGACAGTCCTCGTTCGTGGTCGTCGAATTGAGTCGAGCCTCGGTCCGCTGCCTGTCCTCCAGGGCTGTCCATTTCAGTTCTCTTGGTTCCATTCCGCTTCGACCATGTCGTCGAGCCTGTCCGATATTTTTTTGTCGCTGGCCGCCGTTCCCTGGACGAGCGGCGTGGGGGCTCTCCTCGCGGCCCTGGGCCTGACGCCGCTCGTCCTTCGCTTTGCCCGGGTCCGGGGATGGGTAGATCAGCCATCGGATGATCGGTGGCATGACCGACCGGTGGCCCTTATGGGGGGCACTGCGCTTGCCGGTGCTGTCGCCGTAGGCGTGGGGGTGGGCCGGGTGCCGGTCCTGCAGGTGTGGCCGGTGTGCCTCGGGGCTGGACTCATGTTTGTCACTGGCGTCATCGACGACCGCTGGGGCCTTCGGCCGGACGCGAAGGTGCTCGCACAGGTGATCGCGGCCGCACTGCTCCTCTACGCCGGAGACGCGTTCTGGCGCGGCGGCCCCGCGTGGGTGTCGATGCCACTTACGTTCCTGTGGGTCATTGGGGTGACCAACGCCTTCAATCTCATCGACGGAATCGATGGGCTGGCCGCCGGTGTGGCAACAGTGGCGGCCGGGGCGCTCGTGCTTATCAGTATTGCGCAGGGACAGTGGGGACTGGCGGCCCTCATGACCGCCGTCGGGGGGGCGACCCTTGGCTTTCTCGTGTACAATGCCCCGCCGGCCCGCGTCTTCATGGGCGACTGTGGAAGTCTCTTCCTGGGGTACCTGCTAGCCGCGGGGGCCCTCGAGGTGCAGAGCGGGGGGGAGCCTGTCGTCGGCACGCTCGTGCCGATCGCCGTACTGGCAGTGCCGATCTTCGACACGACGTTCGTCACCATCACGCGACTTCTCCGGGGGCAGTCCGTCGCCCGTGGCGGCACGGACCACGTGCACCACCGGCTTGTCCGTCTCGGGTTCTCGGAGAGACGGGCCGTGGCGACGCTGTGCGGCGTGAGTGCACTGTTTGGCGGCGCGGCGGTGGCGGCGCTCTGGATGCGCCCCCAGCTCACCCTTGCGATCGCGAGCCTGGGCCTGGTCGCCGCCGTGGTCGTGGGCACCTACCTCGCAACGACGAGCCGTTACTCGCCCGAGGAACCCCTCACCCTGCCCCGTCTCACGAAGCGGATGGGGGCGTTCATGCGAACGTTTGCGGGCGGGAGCGCCTGGAAGTCGGTGGCCGGCGTGCTGGCAGACCTGCTCGTGGTCGGGGCGGCCTTCGTCGTGGCCGTCCACCTGCGATACGGAGGCGTCCCCCCACCGGACTGGACGGCCCTGATGCCCAAAGCGCTGCCCGGCATCATTGCGGGAAAGCTGCTTGTGCTCTACGCCTACGGGCTATACGAGGGCATATGGCGGCACGCTGGCACGCCCGAAGGGGTGCGCCTCGCCACCGGGTCGGGTGCGGCGTCGCTCCTCGTGGGGGCGGGACTGGTGCTCGCCACAGACGTCGGGGCGGGCACGCTGCTCCCGGTTCTCATCATCGACTGGGCCGCCGCGACCCTGGGCATTGCGGGCACGCGGTTTTCCTTCCGGGCCCTCCGCCAGTACGTGGCCGCCCGCCGCGAGGAAGGGCGGCGGGTCCTCCTCTATGGCAGCGACGCCGATGCGATGCTGGTGCTACGCCATCTGCGGCACCACCCCGAGCTCGACCGGTCGGTGATGGGAATCCTCGACGACGACTCGACCCGCCACGGCTACCGGGTCCAGGGGGTTGAGGTGCTGGGTGGCCTTGGGGATCTGCCGCGTCTCTGCTCGGCCCATGACGTTGAGGAGGTCGTCGTCCCCGTCCAGTCGGTCTCAGAGGCCGAGCGGCACCGCCTCAGGGAGCTGTGCGTCGCGGCCGGCGTGGGCTGTCAGTATTTCGTCCCGACGCTCCGGCCTGCCTCGGAGGGCGACGCCTCTCCCCTCGTAGAAGACGGAAGGCGCGAGGAGAAAGCTTTTCCGACATAGGTCTCCACCGCGGGCAGTGAGGGAGAGGGCGGCGCGAAGGGGTGCTGCGTTGACCGCCGGACGCTCCCCGTCGCAGAGATTCTAAGTAGGCCGGCAAAACAACGTTAAAAATCGGCATTCCAAAAATCGTCATTCCGAGCAGAGCGCTGGGAGCGTAGCGAGGGCTGGAGGTCATGCTGCTCGCAGGCCGAGCACTCTCGGGGTGCGAAGCGACGTCGGGGACCCTTTTAGCACACTGGCAAAACCGGCCTCTATGGGCGGGTTCCGCCTGGTCCGACGAGATTCCTAGAGGATGATCCTGCGGGCCCCTTCGACTCCCTCCTCCCTTTGCTCGTCGGTCGCTCAGGACATTGTCCTCGATTCCTATCGGGATGACTTTCGGTTAAAGCATTTGTGCTGATCTACTCAGGTGTCCAGGCTGGATCTGCCGACCAGCACCTCCGAGGCAAGTTCCGGTGGGCTCCGAGACCGGTGAAGAGGAGCCTGAAGACCGGCTGCCGGTCGTGAGAACACGATTGGCGTCCCGCCCGGAAGGGCGGGTTTTTTACTTGCCCCCCAGTGCGTCAATCGCTCCCCGCACCCCGTCGACGACCTGCGCCATGCGGTCGTAGTCAAGGGTGTCCGGCGTGTCGGTAGGGGCGTGGTAGTGCGGATTGCGGTAGAACGCCGTATCGGTGATCATCACCGCGTCGTAGCCGGCGTGCCAGTAGTTGAGGTGGTCGGAGAAGGCGATGCCCGGCACGACCCGGGGCGCGTTAATCGAATAGACCGGGAGCGGGGTGGTCCCCTGCATGCCGTCACGCACCGTCCGCACGAGGCGGCGCTGGCCCCACCCCCACTTCCCCACCACGGCGATGAACTTTCCCGCTGAGGGGTAGAACGGCCGCAGGACGAAGAGCGGGAAGGATTGGCTTCGGGGCGCATCGGTGAAGTAGCCGATCATCTCCAGCGACAGCATCGCCCGCACCGCCACGCCCTGCGCCTTCAGGGCCCGGGCGTGGACCGCGCTGCCCATCTGGTGGGTGTAGAAGTAGGGCGGCTCTTCGAGCGGATAGCTGACGAGCTCGACCGGGCACGGCAGGGCCGCCCCGTCGAGCAGCCGTGCCAGTTCGAGGAGGCCCGCGACCCCGCTGGCATTGTCGTCGGCGCCGGGATAGGGACCGGCCGTATCGTGGTGCGCGCCAATCACGATCCGCGGGCCCGTGTCGGGCCCGAAGCGTGCGATCACGTTTCGCACCGTCGTCCCCTCGACCGTGTAGGGCTGGTCGGAACGCCGGTCCGAATGGAGCGCGAGTTCTGCCTCGATGTACGCGGCCACCGGGGCGAGCCGCTCGGGGTGGTCGGCATCGCGGGGCGTGAGGTCCTCGGCCAGGGTGCGGACGTGCGCCCGCAATCGATCCGGATCGGCACGGGTCGAGGTCGTGGTCATTGGGCTCGGGCGCGCCAGGTGGGAGGTCGTGCTGCTCTGTCAAGTCGGTCTCGGGGCGCGAACGTCCCGCCGGCCGCGAAGCACGTTGGGACAGGGAGCCTCCCGAACGTGGGCGGCCTGTGTGGAGCGTGGTCGCAGCGGGCAGCCGCCGGCCCCTGAAGCCGCTACTCGGCCAGGTTGTGCGCGCGGCGGAGGGCCGCGACGACGGGT
>CAZMDV010000243.1:0-4493 GCA_964564875.1 uncultured Salinivenus sp. | reverse complement strand
CAGCACCGCGACCGGTACACGTACAACTCTACCCTGCCCTCTAACCGCCACGTTAGTCGCCGCTTCCGGGTGCAGGGGCAGGCCGCCCACAACTGGGGCGCCGTGCGCGTCACGGGTGGCGCCTCTGGCGGGCTGCGCGGTGTCGACAGCAACCGGGATGGACTCCACAGCGACGCCTCGGCCGGCGCGTTCGTGCGGCTCCGCTGGGCGGCTACCCCGCGCCTCACCGTCAACCAGAGCACGCGGGTGGACTACGATCCGGCTTATGGCGTGGCGCCGACGCCGCAGCTCTACCTCGCCTACGACCTCGGGGGCGCTACGCTCCGGGCGGGGGGCGGGCGGGTCGTGCGCGCCCCGAACTACGTGGAGCGATTTATCGACTCGCCGACCAACCAGGGCACCCCGACACTCGACGCCGAAACGGCGTGGGCCGGCGAGGTAGGGGTCGACGTGCGGCTGCCTGTAGGGCTCGCTCTGCACCTGACGGGCTTCGGCCGGACCACCCGCAATCCGATCGACTACCGGCGGCTCGACGGCGTCTTCGTCGCCCAAAACCTGCGGCGCACCGAGACGCTGGGCCTCGAAACCGAGGCGACGCTCGACCGGACCGTGGGGACGATCGGTGTACACCTCGACGCCGCGTACACGCTCCTCGACGCCACGCTCGACGCGCAGGCGCCCGCCTCCGCCTTCAAGTACGGCCTCAACAGCCCCCGCCACCTCGTGCAGGGCAGCGCATCGGTCGACATGGGGGCGGTCACCGTCGGTGTGCAGGGGACGTGGAAGGATCGGCTCGACGACCCGCGCCTCGCGACGGACCGGTACGGCGTCCTCCACGCCCGGCTGGCCTACGGGACGCGGCTGGCGGGGACGCGCCTCACGCTCTCCGGCGAGTTGCGCAACGCTTTCGACCGGCAGTACAGCGAGGTGTTCGACGCGCCGATGCCGGGGCGCACGCTCCTGATCGGGGCCAAGCTTCGGCTGTAAAGGCACAGAGCGGCCCATCGTGCGTCGGCCGCCCGTCTCCCGCTACCGCTCGATCGACTGAACCGTCCACGCGGGCCGATCCTCCCCGGACGCCCCGCCGACGTCCGGCCGGTGGCCCCCGTGCCGCGCCACGACCGTGTGCGGGCCGGAGCCCTCCAGGGCCGTCACGTCGCGGTCCGCGAGCAGGGCGTCGGCGAGGCGCATGGTGCGCTCGCCCGTGCTGAGGGGCGGGGTCGCCGAGCCGTAGCCGAGCACTTCCGCCACCTGAATCTGGCAGGGCACCGGCTCGGTCGTCGCGTCGCAGGCACCAATCTCGACTCGCAGGCGGGCGGTGCCGGGCGCAGGGGCGGGCGGCGGCGGATCGGGCCGGTCGGCGCTGTCGGCCGCGGCGGTGGACGTATCGCCGGGGGCCGCGTCGGCCACGGTCGTGTCCTCCTCGGCGGCCCCGGCCGTGGTTGTGTCCGGGCCGTCGGTGCGGCACGCGCCGAGAAGGAGGAGCAGAAGGCCGAGCACGCCGGCGCTCCCGGCGAGAGAAAGACGGAGAAGCAACATGGGGCGGTAGGGGGACTGCTTGGAAAAAAGGCTGCGAAGCTGTTTGGCGGACGTTCTGTGGCCACCCCGGAGAGTACTCGGCCGCTGCGTCCCCGGCGCAAAATGGCTTCGGCCCTCGCTCGGCACCGAACGCCTTCGTGTGCAGGGCCTCATTCGAGCGCCATTTCGCAGTCACTCTTGTGTAGAACGCAGCAGCGATCAATTTCAGGCCCACTTTCGTCGCGACACGCCGCGGCGTGTCGCTGCTAAAGCGGTGATTTCGGAGCGGCAATATCGAACCTGCATGGTTCTACCGAAGAGCGTTCGCAGTTTCGAGCACTGCGTGTACTCGGCTGCGCATCGTCAGTCGCTACGCTCGTGTCGGCTGAACATCAATCCACCAAACAGCTCTGCTCACTTCACGACCGTCACCTTCCGCGTGGCCTCGAATGTTTCGCCCCGCACCTGCACCATGTAGAGGCCGCTCGCCAATCGGTCCCCATCAATCCGGAGATCAATCGGCTGGTCGGCTTGCAACTCCTCGTCCAGAAGGGTGCGCACCCGCTGCCCGATCGTGTTGTAGACGACGGCCGTCACGGGCTGGGCCTCCTGCACCGTAAGCCGCATTGTGGCCTGCTCGCGGAAGGGGTTGGGCGCCGCCTTCGTGAGGGCGTACTGGCCCTGCGGCGAAAGGGTCACCTGCTTGGAGCCGGAGTACTGCGCGGTGCCGTCGGTGTCGAGTTGCTTGAGTCGGAACGTGTGACGTCCGGGGTCTAGTTCGTCGGCAACGGTATATTCGTAGGTCTGACGCTCGGTCGTCGTCCCCTGTCCCTCCAGGAAGGCCAACGGACTGAACGAGCCGTCCTGGTATTTGTGCTCGATTTCGAATCCGGCGTTATTCGTCTCACTGGCTGTGCTCCACTGCAGGCGCACCGATTGTCCGTCGACCGTGGCGTTGAACCCTGCGAGTTCCACCGGGATCGGCTCGCTGACGCTGTAGGTGCCATTGGCGTGGGTGCCCACAATGACGCGGCCATCCTCCGGCCGGGCCTGCACCTGATCGACGACAACATCGCCAATCTCGGAGGCGCCCTCCTGCGTCCAGTTCGTGTTCGACCCGTCGAGGGACGTGGTCGAGTAGACCCCGATGCTCGTGCCCACGTAGTACGTGGTCTGGGGAGAGTCCAATCCGGACTGCGGCAGGATGGCCACCGAGCGGACCGACGGGGAGAATCCCTCGTCGGCGCCGAGATTGCCCTCCACCGTCGTCCAGTTCGATCCCCCATCTGTGCTGTAAAAGAGGCTCGTCACATTGTAGTTCGAGAAGGCGACCATCACCTTGTCGCTGTCCGTCGGGTCGACAGCGATGCTGCTCACGTAGCCACTGGCGGGAAAGGACGTCGCCGTCACGTCCGTCGGCGACGTGGACGGATCCGTCGTGTCGGCGTGGACAAGCCGCTTGAGGGTGCCCTGATCTGTGCCGTAGTACAGGACGTGCGCGTCGTTGTCGGTCGACCCGCCGAGGGCCGTAATGGTCTCCCCGGAAATCTGCGCCCCTGTCATCTCGGTCCAGCCGGCACTTGGGCTGTCCTCGAGGTCGTTGTTGCGCCACAGGTTGCTGCCCGCCGGGTAGTACATCACGTCCGGTGCCGAGGGGTCGAGGGCAAAGGGGTTGATGAAGAGCTGCCCGCTGGCGGACGGAGGGGTGACCTCTTGGAAGGCCTGATAGTTGCCGCTCTCGTCATAGATTCGTCGGTACACGGGACCGTTCTGCGTCGAAACGTACCGCGACGTGCCATCGTCCGTGGCGTTGTTCGTGAGGGCGCAGTAGCCCCCGTCGCCGCCGAGCAGCTCTTGCCAGGGATCCGCGACGTTGCCGGACGCCGTCGTCCAGGTGCCGTTGTCCTGCATGCCGCCCGCGATCCGGGTCCGCTCGGTCAGCCCGTCGGGGGTTTGGAACTGGCAGACGGCGTAGAACTGAGTGGTGAAGTACCCATTGTTGAGGTCGGTCCACCGAACCGATTCGTCGCCGGCCTCCCCGGTGGCCCCCACGCGGTTGTCGTCGGTGCGGTGGATGCCGCCGTCGCTGCCGACGTACATCACGTCGCCGTTTCCGGGCTCGAAGGCAAGGGCGTGCTGGTCGGGATGGTGAGGGTCGCTCTCGGGAGGTGAACTGTAGTAACCGCCGATCAACGTATTTGGGTCGGTGGGGTCCGCCGACATGTCGGTCCGCCAGAGGTTGCGTCCGCCGACGAAGACAAGATTGCTGCTGTCCGGGTGTACCTCGACGATGAGGTCGTAGTTGACCTGCGAGTTGAAGGTGTAAAGCGATCCGGAGCGGTCGGGCAGGTACTCCGTCGAGTCGGTCCACGTGCCGGTGTCGTGGTCGTACATCCAGAGCTCGTGCCCGTTGGGGCCGGCCCCGCTGGCCTTCGTGAGGGCCCACACCTCGTCTTCGTTGGAGGGATTGATGGCGAGCACGGTCCGCTCAAAAGAAGAGGTGGGCCAGCCGCTCGGTGTGATGTCGGTCCAGCTTCCGGGGGCCCCCGTCGCCGACATAAAGAGCCCCCTTCGATCCCCGCCGCTGCTAAGAGCGGCGTAGACCACGCCGTTGGAGGTAACTTCGACGTCTGTGTACCGTGCCCAGTTCTGCAAGTCGCTCGGATCGCTCCGAAGCACGGCCGTCCAGGTGGCTCCCCCGTCCGTGGTGCGGTAGATCCGGCCGTAGGTGGCGGCGTACACCTCCGAGTCGGTGCCCTCCGAGCCGTCGGTGGCCGCCGAGGGGTCGACCTCAACGGCCCACGTATAATCAAAGAACCTGTCGAAGGTCGTCTCGTCGCCGGTGGTGCTGGAGAGCAGGTCCCAGCTCTGTCCCCCGTCGACGGACTTGTAGATGCCGTTGCCCGCGTAGAAGGCATTCCCACCACTTGCCGAGTTGCCCCTGAACTCGCCCGTGCCGGCGAACCACACGTCCT
>CAZMDV010000242.1:0-4507 GCA_964564875.1 uncultured Salinivenus sp. | reverse complement strand
TCACGAGACAGTCAATTCCTCTCCCACGACGGGCCATTCTGAGTCACGCCCTCCTCCATCCGTCTCGTACCGCCGGATGTGTGTCGATCAACCAATGGCCCGGCATCCGCGAATGTGGGACAATCTCTTGTTCGTACGCGACATGTCGCATGCGAACCGGGATGTGTCGGAAACGAACAGAGGAACAGCCGCTACTCCGCGTGCCGCTCGGCGTAGACGGAGGGCGGCGCGCCGGCATGCTCCCGAAACGCCTTCGAGAAGGCCGACGGGGAGGCGAAGCCCACCGCCTCCGCCACGCCCGCGATCGTCTCCGGCCCATCGGCCAGGAGCTCCTCGGCCTGCTCGATCCGCCGTGCCCGAATGTAGGCGGCGGGGGTCGTCCCCATCGCGTCTTTCATGCGCCGGGTCAATTGCCGGCGGCTCAGGCCCACTGCCTCGGCCAGCTCTCCGGCCGTGAAGCCCTGGCCCCCGAGCCGCGCCTCGACCACCGCCTCAATCCGCTCCGGGAGCGGGGCCTCCGGGATGGCAGGGAGGCCGGGCGCAGCCCCCACCGCGGCCAGGTGGTGGCCCACTAGGCGCCGCAGGTCCTCCGGGCCGAGTGAGGGGGGGAGCACGGGCCTCGTCTCCTCCGCGTCGGTCGTCGGGGCCTCCTCGGCGGGGGGCACAAGCAACAACACCGGCGTCGCCTCCAGGGCCGGGTCGCCTCGCAGTCGGCGGTACAGCGCACGGGCCTGCTGGTCCGTTGCCCGCAGGTCGCTGAGGATGAGGTCCGGACGCGGGGCCGTCTCCTCAGGCCCCCATTGCGCCTCGCGGAGCCGGTCGGCCTCCAGGATGCGGCACGCCCCCTCCAGCTGCTCACGGACCGTGTCGCGAATGGCACGGCTCTCCTCGACGATGAGCACCACGGGAGCGGTCGACATGGGGAGCGGCGACGATCTGCGACGCGGACAGGGACAGGTCCCCGCCGCATTGGTCTGCGGGTCGGGGCGAACCTGTGCGCCTCAAGAACGGAGACGGCGTCCGCGGATGTGGGACAATTCTCGGTTCGTACGCGACATGTCGCATGCGAACCGGGATGTGTCGGATGCGGACGGAGGGCGCGCCCCCGGCCTATTCTTCTTCGGGGGGACAGAGCGCGGTCACTATTCTCTGTCGTGTCAGGACAGGGGATGGGGCAGAGCGAGGGGACGTGTGGCGCGCGGGTGTGAGCGGGGCACGAACGGCTCCGTCGCCACGATGCGAGTGCCGTGTGCGGGCGGTGCAGATGGCTCAAGAGTTGGGAATGGCGGACGGGCACATCCTACTGTCCGCTCCCCCGTTTCCGGGCTCTCTTCTTCCCTATCCGTCCTGTCGATCAGCATGCTCGGACGGGGGATGCCCGACGTGCTCCCGGAACGCCTTGGAGAAGGCGGACGGGGACCGGAAGCCGACGGCGTAGGCCACCTCGGCCACCGTCTCAGAGCCGCCGGTCAGCAGTTCTTGGGCCCGCTCGAGGCGCCGCGCCCGAACGAAGGCGGCCGGCGTTTGTCCCACCGCGTCCTTCATCCGGCGCGTCAGCTGCCGCCGGCTCAGCGCCGCGGCCTCCGCCAGGCGGTCGACCGAGAAGTCGGGGTTCCCCAGGTGGGCCTCTACCACCTCGGTCACGGTTTCCAGGAAGGGCACGTACTGCTCATCGACGACGGCATCGACCGGCGCAAGCCGAACTTCCTGTCGGTACTGCTCCCGCAGGTGCTGGCGGGCGGCCAGATGGTTGTCGATGCGCCGCCGCAGCTCGGTCACGTCGAACGGCTTCGACAGGTAGTCGTCGGCCCCACAGTCAAGGCCCTCGATGGCGTCCTCCGTCTCGGCGCGGGCCGTCAGGAGGATCACCGGGACGTCCCGCAGGGCCGGATCGTCCTTGATCTGTTCGCAGAGCTCGAAGCCATCGATCCCCGGCATCATCACGTCGCTGAGGACGAGGTCCGGAGCGTCCTCCTGCAGGCCCTGCCAGGCCGCTTCGCCGTCGGCGGCCTCCCAGATGTCCCACTGGGCCGACAGCTGCTCCCGCAGGTAGGCGCGCATCTCGGCGTTGTCCTCCACCACTAGAACCGTGGCCGTCTCTCCATCCGCCGCCTCGTCGCCTGACGCTTCCCCGCCGCGTTTCTCCGGCGAGTCGCCCTGCGCCGTCCGCGGTGCGGCGGGCAGAGCATCGCCTTGCCCGTCGCCCCTCGCCTCCATGCCTTCCCGCTCCGGGGCCCCATCGCCCCTCTCCCCCTCGCCCTTCGCCTCTGCCGCCGGCACCAGGGGCAGGGCCACCGCAAAGGTCGTCCCCTCCCCCGGGCCGCTCTCGACCTCGATGGTGCCCCCGTGCAGCTCCACGAGCTCTTTGGTTAGGGCCAGGCCCAGCCCCGCGCCCTCGTGCTCGCGGGTGTCGCTGGCGTCGACGTGCTCGAAGCGCTCGAAGATGCGATCCTGCGTCTCGGCCCCCATGCCCGGCCCTGTGTCGGCCACCTTGATAATTGCCTCCCGGGCCGCACCGTCCCCGGCGGTGCGGGGCGTCGTTCGCTCGCCGATCCAGACGGTGACCCGCCCGCCGCTCGGGGTGAACTTGAGGGCATTCGACAGCAGGTTGTTAACGATCGACTCGACCTTGTCCGGGTCGAAGCGGGCCTGGAGCCGATCTCCGGCGGTGCGCACCTGGAGATCGATGCCGTTCCGGTCGGCCATCGAAGCGAAGGCCTCTGCCGAGCGTCGCACGTACCGGTGCAGGTCCCCGAGCTGGCGGTCGAGGTCCATCCGGCCGGCCTCCAGCGTGGCCAGGTCCAGGAGCTGTTCGATGAGGCGCTGCAGGCGTCGCCCGTTGCGCACCATGCGCTCCACCTGCTCCGTGCCGAATGTGATCGTGTTCGTCGCTGCGTTGTGGAGGGCCTCTTCCAGGGGCGTGAGGATCAGCGACAGGGGCGTCCGAAACTCGTGGCTGACGTGTGCGAAGAATCGGTTCTTCGCCTCGTCGAGCTCGGCGAGGCGCTCGGCCTGCTTCTCGGTCTTTTGCTTCTCCGCGGCCAGCTCCTCGGTGCGCTCTCGAAGCTCTTCGGTGCGGGTTTCGACGGCGGTCTCTAGTTCCTCCTGCCGCTGGCGGAGGCGGTAGATGCGCCAGCGCCAGGCCCCGACGATGACGCCGATGATGCCGAGCACTTCCAGGAGCTGAAACCACCACGTCTCGTAGAAGTGCGGGGGGATCGTGAAGGAATGCGTCGCCGTCGGTCCGGGCGGCGCGTCGCCCAGCCGGGCCCGCACCTCGAACTGGTAGGTGTCGGGGTCAAGGTCGGTGTAGCGCGTGAAGTCCCGGGCGGTGGCGTGCCACTCCTCGTCTCGAGGTCGGAGGCGCGCCTCGTAGCGGACACGCCCCGGATGGGTGAGCGCCGGGGCGGTGTACGAGAACCCGACCGTGCGCTCGGAGGCGGCCAGCACCGAGTCGCCGGCGAGGGCCCGGTCGTTGAGGTTAACTTCCATTTGGGTCAGGAGCGACGGTGGCGACGAGAACCGCCGAAATAGCTGGTCCGCCGGAAGTAGGGTGAGGCCATTCGGATGGCTCACGTACAGGGTATCGGGGGTCAGGTACGCGCCGCTCGTCGTACTGGACAACAGCCCATCGGCCCGTGTGAGGTGGCGGCGGACGGTGCCGTTGCGGGCGTCCAGAAGATATAGCCCCTTCTGGGTCGAGGCCAGGATGAGACTGTCGCCCGCGGCCCGAACGTTCCGGACCGCCTCGTCGGCCAGGAGGACACGGGTTTCGTCGTTCTTCGGCGCCACGCGCAGCAGTCCGCCACTCTCGAACGCGCCCCAAACCCGCCCTCCTGGATCGACCACCATATGGATCCCCGTCGCGTCGGCATAGTCGGGAAAAGACCCGAGCGTGTCTTGCACGGCCCCCTGGACTGGATGGAGGCGAAGGAGATGTTCTCCGTCCCGCAGAATGGGATCCCCGTTTGGCGCGAGTGCGAGCATGTGGGTCCCTCGCTTCTCCACCGGCCAGCCGAACAGCTGTGTCGGCGCTTCGCCGGGGGTTGGGGAGTGCCGGAAGCCCCCGTCGTCGTGCCAGAAAATCCCGGTCCCATTCGCGTCCACAAATCCGCGGACCGCATCGGAAACGGACTTGTGTCGCCGCCATCCGGCCTGGGGCCGCCACTGGTACCAAACCTCCTCGGATGCAGGAATGGCATGCAGGCCCCCGTCCCGGGCACGGAGAGGAACCCACCGGGTGTATCCTCCGGGCGTCGCGCGCCTGCGCTCGGGCCGTATCTGTAGAAGCCCGCTGCCCCAGCTCGCCACCCAGAGATCCCCGTCCCGCTCCAGGAACCGCGTCATCCACTTGAGCGGTCTCCCGTCGACGGCTCCCACGTGACGCGCCCCAGGCGCCACGAGGTGCATAAGCCCACGTTCCGTACCAATCCAGAGTGCCCCCTCCGCTCCCCGCAGTACACAGCTGGGAGAGAGGTCCGGCAGGCCCACGTTCGGACCGAGCGGG
>CAZMDV010000241.1:0-4507 GCA_964564875.1 uncultured Salinivenus sp. | reverse complement strand
GGCGAGCTAAAAGGGCTCCGTGACAACGTAGGCTACGGCCCGCGGATGAACCAACGGCTCCATCAGTGGGCGCACGGGAAGTTCGCCGACTACGTCGAATACAAGGCCGAGGAGGCCGGGATGGACGTAGAACAGGTGAGCGAAGAATATACCTCGCAGACGTGCCCGAAATGCGGAAATCGACAAAAGCCATCGGGCAGGGACTACTCCTGCGCAGTCTGTGGGTTTGAGGCCCACAGCGATGCCGTTGGCGCCTACAACATACGCAAGAAGTATGTCGGGGAGGACGCTGGCCAGCCAGTGTCTACCCGTCTACCTGGGGCGATGGCTTCCCCCTCGGGAGTGAGGTTTGACCCTCATCTCTCGTGTAGCTCGCGGAGCAGCTGATCCCTGCATTGCAAATCGCTGTGTAGAACGCGAAGAATCTCCCGGCTTCAGCCGGGGGAGAAGTCAAGAGGAAATCGACCGTCTTCCGTCTACCGGATTCGGTCTACGGTCGACCCGACACGACTTATTCAAAACGGTATCAGGGGCCGCCTCCGGGGTGTGGAGCGCTTTTCCAAGGCCCGTGAACTGGGGCCCCGCGAGGGTGAGCCTAGCGCTTCTGGATCATGATCCAGTTGTTGCCGGCCTCATCGCGATAGAGCCGCACGTCCACCAGCGTAGGGCGCATCTTGTAGGTGAACGTGTACGTGAAGTACTCGTCGAGCTCGCCCTCTCGGACCCCGTTCTTGAACCGCCCCAGAAAGAGGGGATTGTTGCTGCATGGGGCGAGCTCGGTGAAGAAGTTTGTGCCGACGGCCTTGTCGGGGTCGATGCCGCTGAGGTTGGATTCGTAGCGGTTATAGAACTGGACGGTCCCTGCGTCGTCGAGCTGGATAATGCCGAATGGGGCCCTGTTGAGTTCGTCCGGGCTAGCGTGGCGCAGTTCTTCCCCCACCCCCTCGTCGTCGAACGCAAGGTCCACGGCCCAGTCGTCAGTGTCTGACTCGTCCGCTTCGGTCTCCCCCACGGGAGAATCCGAGTTGGGCTCGTCCTCGCGGAGGTAGGAGTATGGATTTTGGGAGGAGGACATGAGGACTGGCGCAACGACCAAGAAATTGTCGGAGGGAAGCGGCGGCGGGGGCGCGATGTGCCGCTTTAAATCAAAGTATCACGTGCGTTCGGGCTCGATCGCGGAGGGTAGGGATGACCGTAGATGTCTCGACAAACAGGTTCTCAACGTCTTCAGGGGGATCCCCCTCTCGTAGAACCTCTTGCAGAAGGGGGACACGCCCTCGAATGTGAAGGCATTTTTCGGCCGGCTAGCGTATTTGGGAGCACCCGGGAACCCCTTGTATTGACCGTCCGGGGCATCGATCCGACTCCGGAAAAGCATCAGCTCCAGTCGGCCGCATATCGTCGGGGAAGATGTATGTAACCAAGTCGCTATGAACCGGACTGAGAGAGAGTTGAGGGAATCCTCGGTTCAATTTCGCAATACGACTTGTTGTAGCTATTCATGTGAACGGTGGATCATCGTTCCTAACCGCCAGCCTGTTTTGAAGTGCGGACTGCTGCGCATCCGGAAGACTCCTTGCAGGAAGGATAGGGCTCCGAACAAAGTGGAGCAAAGCAAACACACTCCTTGAGTTCGGCGGACCTGAGTTCTGGGGGGCCTCTGTTGCCCAAGTTCTCCTCGTGGGTTCCCTCAGGACGAACTGGGTCTTGTACTGATGGCTGGTTGGAGATTCATCGATCGGCGACGGACACTGGTTGCCAGGCAATTGCATTCTCTAGCGACGTTCCCCGGAAGATCGCGGGGGGCGACGCCGTAACGATCGCCTCTGGACTGGAAGCACGGACGAATGGAACAGAAGACGGACGAATCGGCGGACGTCAACTCGAACGTGGAGACGCTCCGCGACCGTATCGAGACGGCGCTCCGCGAGCCGCTCGAGGAACAGTGGGAGGAAGTACTGGAGCAGTGGTCGAGTGCAGCGCCGTCTGACCGAAAGGCTGTTCGGACCTACGTGTCGGGACTCCGCAATCGGGTGCTCGAGAGTCTTCTGGCAATCGACTCCCTTGAAGAGCTCAAGCGTGGACTTGCCATCGGCTATGTCGAGATGAAGTGCCACTGGACGATGCTCAACACGCGCATCCAGCACCAGACGGCACAAAATGGCCGCCCGGCGGAACCGCTCGTCTACCGGGCTACCTGCGTAAGCCTCATCGTGCAGGCCCTCGAACCCTTGCTCAGCCGGGAATACGTAAAGGGCCTTGCGGACTTTCTGGCCCAGCCGCTCGCCTGATTGGAGCAGTGAGACGGTCGCTCTTCCGACCGGCGGGCCAGCCGATCGTTCTCGGGGCGACCCGTTTCATCGAGAATTTCGGGAGGATCCGCGCTAACACCGACGGTCTGGGGAGCTCGCGTTGTGAAACGCGGGCTCCCTTTTCTACATTCTGCGTCGTCAGTACGTCCCTGGTTCGGTGCGGGGGGCCCGACGGGCGACACCAACAGCTTTCGAGCAGTCTTCCGGTGCCATGGAGTGGGTTACGTCCCCCGAAGCGTGGATCGCGCTCGGTGCGCTAACGATCCTCGAGATCGTCCTGGGCATCGACAACATCGTGTTCATCTCGATTCTGTCCAACAAGCTGCCGGCGTCGGAGCAGCCGCTCGCCCGGCGAGTCGGCCTCGGCCTCGCGCTGGTCGGGCGCATTCTGCTACTGCTGTCCATCAGCTGGGTGATGACCCTTACCGCTCCTCTCTTTTCGGTGCTGGCACAGGCGTTCAGCGGGCGCGATCTGATTCTGCTGGTTGGCGGATTCTTCCTCATCGGCAAGGCCACGACGGAGATCCACGAGAAGCTGGAGGGGGAAGACGGGGAAGAGGCCGCCGAAGCTAGTGCCTCATTCACCAGCGTCATCGCCCAGATCTTCCTGCTCGACCTCGTCTTTTCGCTGGACTCGGTCATCACGGCCGTGGGCATGGCCGAGCACGTTCAGGTCATGATTATTGCCGTCACCATCGCCATCCTCATCATGATGGTGTCGGCGGAGTCCATCTCGACGTTTATCGAGGCCCATCCCACCGTGAAGATGCTGGCCCTTAGTTTTCTCCTTCTGATTGGGGTGACCCTCGTGGCGGAGGGCCTCGACCAGCACATTCCGAAGGGCTACATTTACTCGGCCATGGCCTTCTCGCTGCTCGTCGAGATGCTCAATCTGCGCGCTACGCGGAAGAAAAAAGAGCCCGCCGAGAAGGAGGAGCCCGAGCCGGTGCGCCTCCACCGGCCCCGCCTGCGGCGTGCGGTAGAGCGGGCGATCGAAGACAAGGGGTGATTGCTCGGCGGCTGTCAGCCTGTTGCTGATTCTGTCGGTGATGTCCAACTGCTTTCTCTGAAACCAATGTCGGGAGTGCTGCGGATCGAGTGGCGAAGGGCGACGGGCGTAGAGGAGAGTCGAGGAAACGACCTCCTTCGCGCTATCGGGTTCTTCGGGGACTTCATTCCTCTCGTCCGTGCGCCTCTCTTCCCTCGGCAATCCACTCGCGGTGCGTCTTAACCTGGTCCCGCACGAGGTCGGGGCGCTCCTGGCCCGGGGTGCCGTCGGTCTCGTACGCGTCGAGGACGGCGGCTGGCTCGACGGAGCCGGACGGATCCTCCTCGGTGGCGGCTTGCTGGTAGGCCGTGCGGAAAGGGACGCCCTCCGCCACCTGCCGCAGCGCCCGCTGGGTGGCGAGGAGGTCAGGTGTGCACGCAGCCTCGGTCTGCTCCGGATTGAATTCAGCTCCGCGAACGACCCGCTCCAGCGCGGTGAGGACGTCGGACGTCATCTGCACGCTTCGCATGACTGCCGCCTTCGTGAGCTGGAGGTCGCGGTGGTAGCCGCCCGGGAGGTTCGACGGACCGGTGGCGAGACTCTGCATCTTGGCCGCGAGCCGGTGGTGATAGGCGCGGGCCAGCTCCAGTACGTCGGGATTTTGCTTCTGCGGCATGATACTGCTCCCGGTGCAGTGCTCGGGCGGCAGATCCACAAAGTCAAACTCGGCTGTGGTAAAGAGCACGAGGTCGGACGCCAGCCGGTTGCACGTGGCGCCGACCTGGGTGCAGGCGTGGCTGACGCCGAGTTCATGCTTGCCTCGGGCCAGTTGGACGGCTGTCGCGTGGGTCTGCACGTCGTGGAAGCCGAGGCGGTTGGCCACCGCCTCCCGGGGCAGGTCAAAGACGGGTACCCCGTAGCCCGCGGCACTGCCCAGCGGCGAGACGTTGATCTGCCGGCGGGCGTGCCGGAGGGCCTCCAGGTCGCCCGTCAGCGTTTCGGCGTAGCCGAGCGCCCAGAGGGCCACGGTGGAGGGCATGGCCCGCTGCAGGTGGGTGTAGCCCGGCATCAGGACGTCCGGGTGCCGCTCGGCCAAGACGCAGAGGGCCTCGGCCAGGGCCGCCGTTTGTGCGCCGATGGTGGCGAGGGCGTCGCGGAGGTAGAGCCGCAGCGCGGCCAGCACCTGATCGTTGCGGGAGCGGCCCGT
>CAZMDV010000240.1:0-4554 GCA_964564875.1 uncultured Salinivenus sp. | reverse complement strand
TAATCTTCAACCTTCTAATCTTCAACCTTCTAATCTTCAACCTTCCAACCGTACATCCCGCGCCTTCAGCTGCAGGGTTGTGCGCCCGTTCCACGTGTTTTCCTCCAGCGAGAAGAGCAGCTCTACGGGCGTACCAGACCGCTGACTCTCCTGAAGCACCGACAGCTTCTCCCCCATCCCGAAGCCAATCGCGTCGAAGGTGTCGCCGGACGACGCGTCCGCCTGCCGCACCTCGAACTTGAGATGGCTGTCGTCCCTTCCCACCGTGCGGGCCGAGACCACGTCCAGACTCTGCGCGTGGAAGACGGGCTTCGGATTGGAAGGGCCGAACGGCTTGAACTGCTTGAGCACTGCCCAGAAGCGGTCCTCCACCGATCCGATCGTGTCGAGATCGACTGTGGCGTCGACCTTGATCGTCGGTGTCAGAAGCTCGGGCGTCACGCGTTCTCCCACGGCGGCATCGAAGCGATCACGGAAGGTCTCGATGTCGTCTGCTGGAAGCGACATCCCCGCCGCGTGGTCGTGGCCACCAAACTGCGTAAGCACGTCCTCGCAGTCCGCGAGCGCCTCGTAGATGTTGATGCCCTCGATGGAGCGGGCCGACCCCTTGACCTCGTCGCCGTTGTGGGTGAGCAGGATGGTGGGCTTGTGAAAACGCTCGACGATGCTGCTGGCCACGATCCCGATGACCCCGAGGTGCCAGTCCGGGTCGTAGAGCACCAGCGCGTGGGGACTGCGGGCGGTGATCTGCCGCTCGGCCCGTTCAATGGCCGCCGCTTCGATGGCGTCGTCGATGTTACGCCGTTTGCGGTTTAGCTGTTCGAGTTCAGCGGCCAGCGGCTCGGCGGCACCAAAGTTCTCGGCAAGCAACAGATCGACCGCCGTGGAGGCGTGGTCCATCCGCCCCGCGGCGTTGATGCGGGGGCCGAGGGTGAAGACAATGTTTCCGGTCGAGGTTACGTCCTGCAGGTCGAGGTCGGCGGCCTCGGCGAGGGCCCGAATGCCCGGGCGTGTGCTGCGCTGGAGCGCCCGCAGGCCCTCCGCCATGAGCACCCGGTTTTCGCCGTGGAGCGGAACGATGTCGCTCGCGGTGGAGACGGCGAGGAGGTCGAGATAATCGAAGGCGGCGTCGGGCGATTCGTCCCGGTGGGCGAGGGTAGCCTGCACGAGCTTAAAGGCCAGCCCACAGCCCGACAGCTCCGTGAAGGGGTAGTCGTCATCCGGCCGCTTTGGGTTGAGCACAGCCAGCGCGTCGGGCAGGGTGTCCTTGGGGGTATGGTGGTCCGCAATGATGAGGTCGAGCCCCCGCTCTCGGGCGTAGGCCGCCTCCTCGTGGGCGGCGATGCCACAGTCGAGCGCCACGACCAGGGTGGCGTCCTGCTCGGCCGCCGCATCGAGCCCCCGCTGGCAGAGGCCGTAGCCGTCTTCGTAGCGGTCCGGGATGAAGAAGGTCCCCTCCACGCCGCGGGAGCGCAAGAAGTGGGTGAGGAGTGCCGTGGCCGCCGTGCCGTCCACGTCGTAGTCGCCGTATACGAGCACGCGCTCGCCCTGATCGATGGCCCGGGCGAGACGGTCGGCCGCCAGCGGCATGTCCCGGATGTCTTCGGGATCGTGCAGGGCCGACCGGTCGGCCCGAAAGAAGTGCCTCGCCTCCTCGAAGGTCGTGATGCCGCGCAGGGCGAGTGCACGGGTGAGAGGCAAGGCCAAGTCGTTCAGCTCGCGTTGCAGACGGGGAACGACCTCAGCATCGTCGAGGGAGCGTTGAATCCAGCGATAGGTCATGGGACAGAGGGGAAGAGACGTGCGTAACGGCATTGGAATAGATAAGACACATCAACCGTCTCGTCGTAACGTCACGTGCTGAATCCCTTTAAAGACTATGAAGCTGTTTGGCGGATTGTCTGAGGCCTTCGACTTTGTGGATCTTGCACAAAACGCCTTCTGCACTCACCCAGTAGCCACCGACAGCTGTCGGTGTCGTTTGGGCGACGTTTTGTGCGTCGCCCACTGTGTCTCGGCGTCTCATCCATCTACCAAACAGCTTCTGTGCCATTCATACAGACGGGAATAATTGCATACGAGGATGGTTTCCATGCCGGGTGACCGCTGAATGTCCTCCCGGCACTGCGGGAATTCCGTTCTCGTCCCCGATCCGGAGATCCCGCCCCAATCACTGGCCGGAGCCCCCTGAACGAACCCATCGAGTCGTGAACCAAGTGCTCACGCAGTCCGTACCGGAAAATCCGACTTCCTGTATCTCTCTTCGGGATGAAGCCTGGCCCTCAGCTTGTCCCCCGCTCGGTCTCAGTCGGGACGGCCTCTCCGGGCAGAACGGACGGACGGCTCCCCTACTCCTAACTCGAACCTGAAGGTCGAGGGCACGGGCCACGCCCACCGTACACCGATGATGAGCGACGTCGTCGGTTCGACCCCTTCAATTCATTGACAATGCTTTTCTCCCGTAACGGCACCTCGCATCGGCCTCGTTCACGAGCCGCTTGTGTCGTTGCGGAAAAGCGAGAGACTGAATCACCTCTTCGTCGATCTGAATGGATCCCTGTCTCTGTCTCGGGTGCCCCGATGATTTGCATCGACCCCGAGCGATCCCCACCTACCTGTGAGTGACCCAATGAAGATTTCGACATTGCAAGAAAAAAAGCTCGAGGAGCTCCGCGAGATTGCCCGCGAGCTCGACCTGTCCGGCTACTCCGATCTCCGCAAGCAGGATCTCATCTACCGCATCCTGGAGGCCCAGGCCGAAGGCGCCGCGTCAAGCGACGATGAATCCCAACAGCCATCCGAAGACGGGGAGGGCCTCTCGACGACCCCGTCGGACAACGGGGCCGAAGCGTCTGAGGCGAAGGCGGAATCGGTGTCCGACCGCTCCACCGGCAAGCCGGCTTACATGCGGAGATACGACCCCGACGAGACGGAGCTCCGGGGCATGATCGAAAAGGTCGGCGTGCTCGAGGTGCTGCCGGACGGGTATGGCTTTCTCCGGTCCGACGAGTACAGCTACCAGTCGAGCCCCGACGACATTTACGTCTCCCCCTCGCAGATCAAGCGGTTCGGCCTGCAGGAGGGCGACACGGTGGAAGGCCGCGTACGTCCGCCCAAGGAGGGCGAGAAGTTCTTTGCCCTCATTCAGGTCGACTCGATCAACGGGTGCGACCCGAGCGAGCTCGACGAGCGCCCTGACTTCGAGTACCTGACGCCAATCTTTCCCCAGAGGCGGTTCACGCTTGAAGTCGAGCCGGACAGCTACGGCCCCCGCATTCTCGACCTGTTCGCTCCCATTGGCAAGGGGCAGCGGGGCCTCATCGTGTCGCCCCCGAAGGCGGGCAAGACGGTGTTGCTTCAGAAGATTGCGAAAGGCATCACCACCAACCACCCGGACACCCATCTACTGGTTCTGCTCATCGACGAGCGTCCGGAGGAGGTCACCGACATGGACCGTACCGTCGACGGTGAGGTCGTCGCCTCCACGTTTGACAGGGACCCGGAGCGTCACGTGGACGTGGCCAATACGATCCTCCTCAAGGTACGGCGACTCGTGGAGTCGGGGCAGGACGTGTGCGTGCTCCTCGACTCGATCACGCGCCTAGCCCGCGCCCACAACGCCGTGACGCCCGAGAAGGGACGCACGCTGTCGGGCGGAATTGAGGCCGGCGCCCTGCGGGGTCCGAAGCGCTTCTTCGGCGCGGCCCGCAACGTGGAAGAGGGCGGCTCCCTCACCATCATCGGCACGGCCCTCATCGACACGGGCAGCCGCATGGACCAGGTCATCTTCGAAGAGTTCAAGGGCACCGGCAACATGGAGCTCGTCCTGGACCGCGAGATGGCCGACCGGCGCCTCTACCCAGCCATCGACCTCATTCTCTCCGGCACCCGCCGCGAGGAGCTCCTGCTGCCGAAGCCGATGCTGAAGCGCGTGTGGGTGATGCGCAAGATCCTGGCCGACATGGAGCCGATCGAGGCCATGGAGTTCCTCCTCGACAAGATGAAGGGCACGGAGGACAACGAGGAGTTCTTGGAGACGATGAACTGATCGCTCCGTGTCTTGGCCTCGTTCTTCCGGAAAGCACGGTGCCACCTCCTTTCGTTGTCCAGTCACTTTCGTTGTCCACTCAGGGGAACAGAAGCAGCTCCCCTTCGCCGATCGGCGTCCAGGGTCGCCGATTCACTACGCGACCTGTCGATTCTCGTCCCCCTCTCCGTTCCCTCGTGGCCCATGTGCTTCGATAGACCGGATACGGCCCCGGTGGTCCGTCCTCTTTCTGCTCCTGGTCGGCCTCGGCGCCTTTGCGGCGGCGCACTGGACACGGCATCCAGGGCAGGAATCGCCAACGGCGGCGACGGTTCATTGAAGGCGGGCAACGGTTCGACCCGCTCCGGGCGGTCTGCCCCGACGTACGCCGGGCGTTTCTGGAGGCACGGCGTCACAACGGTCCGTTCTGTGGGAGACCCGAAGGGCATCGGTTCGGAGTGCTCAGGCGCAAACGACAAATTGCTCAGCATGCCCTGGCCGGCCCGCGCCTCCGGACGCGATGACGA
>CAZMDV010000239.1:0-4560 GCA_964564875.1 uncultured Salinivenus sp. | reverse complement strand
CCGAGGCCCCGACCAGAAGGTCGGTCGTTCCATCCCCGTCGACATCGCCCGCCTCCGCCACGAACTCCGCGAAATTCCCACTGGGCTCGGCGTGAGGAGACGTGAACGCCTCAAAAGACGTATCGGACAGCTGCTGCGCCCCTGCGAAATGAGACGCGGGCCCATGAAGAAGCAAGAGTAGAAGAAAAGTGCCAATCCATCTCAAGTAGACCGGACAGATGAACCCGTGGGGCATGAACCCGTCCACAAAGCATCTTGCCAACGTTCTCATCTTGGCCACTGATCTCATTGGGACAAATGCAATGAGCGTCGACCGCCCTGGAAAACCGCCCATGTCCAAAGCACAGACCACCCTGCAGGTTTTTCGCGCCTCTTGCTTGTAGCTCTACCCGCTTGTATCTGGTGGCGTCTGGTTGAGGTTCGTCCGGCCTATCTCCGAAAACCCCCATGGGGACTCAGCGTTACCAGTTCACCGATGAGGATCTGCCGTACAAGGCCGACGCGCTGGCCTGTCGTTTGGGGCAAGTTGACATCGACGGGAGCGTGCACTTCTCGGAGGCACTTGCCCCCGAGCGCAGAATCGATGAGCTCCAGCTCACGTGCACGTACTGGACCCCGACCCGAAGCCGGAGGACGGGACGCCCACTTGGTCCTTCGCAGTGACGGTCTCGGAGACTACTGCCCCTCTCTAAAAAGAAGAAGCCCACGTAGAGAGGCTTACCGCGTCTCTCGACGAATCGAACGCCGAGGGCTCATGGTCGGCCGTCTCCTCGACCGGTTGCTGTCGTTTCAAGCTGAAGCGCCGGACAGTCAACCAGGCGGCCATCGCCTACCCAGCTCTTTCTTTGGGCGCTTCTGAAGCGACCTGCTCGATTGCGCCGAGCAACTCGTCGCGGGTGAACGGCTTGCTGACGTATTCGGTAAATCCCTCGGCGATCAGGTCTTCCCGGTCTCCGGGCATGACGTAGGCCGTTACGGCGATCGCCGAGAGCTTTTCGGCGTCCTCCCGCTCCCGGACCGCGCGGAGAAGGTCGACCCCGCTTTTCTCCTCGCCAAGATTGATGTCAACGAGAAGGAGGTCGAAGGACGCTTCGCTCAGCGCAGTGAGCGCCTCTTCCACCCCTGTTGCGAACGTGATCTTGCAGGTCTCTCCCAGGAAGTGTTTGAGCAACGTCCTCGTGTCGGGATGGTCCTCGACGGAAAGGATGCGGAGCGTTTTGGCGTGATCCATGACCTGACTATTCATGACGAGAGTCGTTGTCACCAGGGTTGTGATCGGTACGGGAAGTGCGTGAAGCAAAGCTCTCGGCGCCCCTCCGGCCGCCGGGGCTTATGGCAAGCCAGATCCTTCCCCACCGGGCGGATCGTCCGGCGGGCCAGGATCGTCTGGCGGGCCCCCGCCCGGCGGTTTTCCGGTCCCCGGCGTGCCTCCCGGGGGACCGGCCTCCGCGGGCGGACCGCCGCCGGGATGGCCGCCCTGAAAGAGACTTTGAAGCACCGTCGCGGCGGGGGTGCCCTTGGCAATGGCCTGCGCCGCCCCCCGGGCCACGGCGCCCACTGGCCGCTTGCCCTTCTGGTGGGCGCTCTTGAGGGCCGGCGGAAGTTGCCGAAGCGACTCCGGGCCGTAGCCGGCGCCTAGGGCCGAGGTCAAAAGCTGCCGGGCGGTTTCTGGAGACGTTCCGGTACTGGCTAGGTCGGACAGTACGTTCACAGCCGTGGCCACCCCCTCGATCGATACTTGCCGGTGCTCGATTCGCCCCGGGAGCCCACTTAGGAACGCGTCGAGGTCTTCCATGGGGACGCCCTGCCGAAAGGCCTCCGCCCCGGCGGTGATCAATCGGGCGCGGGCCTTCTTCTGCGTCTCTCCGAGAGCGGCCTCCGAAGTTCCGAGGAGTGCTCGCGTGTCGGATCGCTGGGTCCACTGATTCACGAGCTGTCCCGCCTGTTCGACGGAGGTGCGCTGCTCTCGGAGGACCAGCCTCATGCGAGCAGAAGGCACTTGCTTGGCCAGGCCTTCGAGCGTTTTCGAAAGGAGGGGACCGGCCGGGAGGCCTTGCTCGGCAAGCCCGACGGCCGGGCGGAGGAGCGAGGCGGCGCCCCCCTCGCTCAGGCCGGCCCGGCGGGCCCGCTGGGCCACCTTCTGCATCTGCTCGGTGTCGGCCCCGGCCTTGCGGCCCCGCTTCAGGAGGGCCTTCACGCCGGCGTCCTGGCCGGCCGCGGGGCGGAAGGGCCCCGCCGAAAGGACAAGGAGCAGGAGGCCCGCCCCGAGCTGAGCCACTCGGGCCCGGCACGTCCGCGTAGAGACATGGGGCCAAATCATGGGTATATCACGGTTGGGACTATGTCACGGAAGAGACTTTGTCATGGGACGGTGGGCCGTTTGCGAGCCAGCGCCCTCCAGGCCTACCCGCTCAGGGGGGTAGCCCGAAGCGGACTAGCTGCCCTCCGTTGCGGTCGTGTCCCCATTAACCACGACGGCCTCCGCGCCGACGACCGGCTTGAAGATGTACATCCCGGTCTGGCCGGCCTTCACGAAGGAGTCCTCTACGCTGAAGTCGAGGGTCACCTCGGCCCGGTCGTTCTCCGAATCGAGCGTAACCGGGTCGAAGTTCACCTTGACCCCGGTTTCCTCGGCGCTGGGAAGCATCAGGTTCGCCTCCGTCGCGCTTCCACTTGAGTCCTCGTACATCACCGTCGCCTGCCGGGCGGTCTTGAGCCGGATCTGGCCATAGGTGCCGGGCCCAGGTTGCACTTCGCCAAGCAGCGTCGTGACCCCATTCTGAAGGGTCGTCAGGTCGACGGTGAACGACGAGTCGGTGAGGACCGAGATGCCGGCGTCCGTGCCGCCTTCCTCGCTGGTGTCCTCGGCGGGGACGGCGGTGACCTCCTCGATCGTGACCTCGGCCTCGACGATGTCGCCGGGCGCGTCGGTGAGCTTCACCGCGAGGGTGCCGCCACTTGAGGCAGCGCCCCCGGAGTCACAACCGGTCAGAAGCAGTCCGGTGCTGAGAGCAAGGGCGAGAAGGAAGGTGGGAAGATGTCTCATCGTCTCAGTGGTGTTTGCCGAAAGTATCGTGTGGGTGCTGGTTGGGTAAACGTCGAATCGTCCGGGCGAAAAACATCCGGGCGAGACGCCTGGGCCTGGCCTCCGCGCGCCGATACCCGGCGCAGAGACCGGGAGACCCTGATGGGACGCCCAATTTCGTCTGATCGCCCAATGGACGAGCGCCGCCGAACACCGTTACATCGCCGGGCAATGCGCTTATCGTCCCGGACAACCAGCGAAACGGGTCGTGACCCGCCCCGCCCGGCGGCCTGACCGCAGTGTCAGTCTGAACGATGGCGGCCCGGGCGCCAGTCAGAGGTGGACTTGTTGCGCCCCAGGAGGCGTCCTCACTTCTGCAGACGATGCACCCGTATCATCCAAAAGAATACCCGAACTCCGATTGGATATCCTTAAATACACAGGCAGGTTGTTGGCTGCTTCCGGATCGCCGAGACTTTTTCTGATGCGTCGGGGATCCGGGGAGAGGATGGCTTTTTCATCGCAACACCTGTCAATCCGCATCGAACCTGCCTTTTCCCAGTCTCCAAGCCACATCAGTCTCGTCATGAGCAGTCAGTCCTCTACAGATGTGCCCGGGCCGACAGAGGCCTCCAGGCCGAAGACCGCGGAATGGGTCGCGTTTTCTGTTCCACCATTTAGCCCCAGCGGTCCGGCCCCTCCCTTTGATGAGGCGGCAGGACCGCCGTACTCAGCCGGCATCGCTCCCTCCGACATTGCTCCTTCCGACATTGCCCTCTCGGATGCAGGAAGCCTACTTCCGCTTCGTGAGGCAGGCTTTCCCCAGTCAGCCGGCGACGGAGCTCCGGTCGGCCGTGGCGCTCACGGCAGCGACACCTCAAGTACCAGGAAGTCCCCTATCCTGGCCGCCCCTGGCACTTCCGACCGGGTGGTCGAGACGCTCTTGCGCCGCGGCATTGTGACTCTCGAGGAGGTGAAGTCGGCCCAGGACCGGCGGGACAGTGAAAACCTCGACGTGGCCCTCTGGCGGGTGCTCGCCGACGAAGAGGGCGTCGAGGAGGAGCCCATCTACCGCGAGGCGGCCCAAATCTACGCGTTTTCGGCGGCGGAATTCGGGGAGCAGGGCCCCGATCTCGAGCTCATCAAGGCGGCGGTCGGGACCCTCTCCGACGAAAAGCAGGAGCGCCTGCTTGATCTGGGCATCCTCCCTTATCGAACGGAGCGGGACGGGCAGGCAGAAAAGACGTGCCTTGTCACCCACGACCCGATGCGCCCGGAGGCTCTTCGTCTTGTTCGGTCCCTTGGGATCGGCCCGTTTGAGCTCCGCTACGCGCCGAAGTCCACCGTGGAGGAAATTATCTTTGAGGCTTTCCAGAAGGAAAGCGAGCAGAAGGAAGGCCACCGGAAGCAGAACGAGTACCTCGAGCGCCTCGAGGAAAGAAACGCTTACGATCTCGGGCAAAGCTTCGAGGAGGAGGGGGGAGACCTGATCGACGACGAGAAGCTGGAGGAGGAGATCAACCGCTCGACGCTCA
>CAZMDV010000238.1:0-4564 GCA_964564875.1 uncultured Salinivenus sp. | reverse complement strand
ACTCCGCTCGGAGTGACTTGAGTTGTAACGTATCTTTGCTGACCCACTTGGCTCAGGACAGTGTGCTGCGTCGACACCGCAGGGACGTGTCCCCCGGCCCATCTAGGGTCCAACACGCAACCCGCCTGTCACCACATCTGGGGACGACGCCCCATCTACGGGACGAGGCTCATCTGTGAGCTTTCCAACGCCCACCGTCAAACGCTCACAGCTTGAAGACTATAGAAGCTGGTATGTTGATTTTTCCTCGTCAGAGGGGCACCTTCTCGGACCTGTCGGGGAAGAGCCAAGGACGCTCGGAACGGTGGGCCGAAGGTGGGGTCTCGAAGTCGCTTCAATGGGCCAGGGACGAGCGTCGACGGGTCGCTACTCCCCTTCGCCGGTCTCGACCCCCAGCATGAACTCCTCCCCGCAGAAATCGCACCGCAGCTCGATTGCCTTCTGAGGTCCCCCCTCCAGGTCCGTCTCCTGAAACTCCGGCGTCCCGTCGGGACGGGTGGTCTTGGGCGTGACATTTTCGAACGCGAAGTCGCCAGTAAGCACGTTCGCGTGTCCAACCTTGCGGTCGCACTCCGGGCAGGAGAAGGGTTGTTGGGCTGAGCCGTTGCCGGTCGAGGGCCTCTGTGAGGGATCCATAGGGGAATCGGGAATGAGAAAACGGTTGCGGGAAAGAGCGGCGGAGACATCCGGGTCCGCCACGCCTATCTGGCGTGAAGGCCCTGAGACGGGGTGCGGTTCAGAAGTGCTCGTGGAGCTTGTCGTGCCCCTCGGGCGGCACGCCCAGCTCTGCCACGTTCTGATCGCCTGGATGCGGCACCCTGCTGACGCTGACCGGGAGCTCCCGGATTGGCTCGTCGAGGCCTTCGAGGTGCATGTTCACTTCGGCAGGATCCAGGTCCAAGAGGGCGTCCTGCAACTCGTCGGCGAAATCGGTGCTGTCAGGCTTCAGCGTAAGCGTCACTGAGTAGCCCTTCGGTCGGTCGACCGCCGGGTCCGGATGGGGCGTGGCGGACACCGTGCCCTCGTCAATCGCGTCGCTAATATCGGTATAGTCGGCCGCCCCCGACCGTTTCCACTCAATGTGTCGGATCGATCGGGGCATAGGGGGCAGTGAGGCGGGCAGAGAAAAACACGGAGCCGACAAGACGAACGAGTCGCGAATCGTCGAATCCGCCCGCTCATCCTGGTTTGTTGGTCGGAGGGGCACCGATGGTGTTCACTGGTGGGCCCGGCGGGACTCGAACCCACAACCATCGACTTATGAGGTCGGTGCTCTACCGATTGAGCTACGGGCCCGGTTCGCAAGTTCCGCCTCGAACTTGTTGTATTTGTTTGATCCCACCACGACGAATCAGGAGCAGTGTTTCCGGAAACGCCGACCACTTTGCTCGCTCACCTTCTCGCTCATACCCCTTAACTTCGACGCAGAGATCTTTGCTTGGCAAACAGAAGTCCAGAAAGTACCGATGGGTTGCAGTCCTGCAAAGGTATGGAAATTCGTGGACATCGTTCGTCCAGCGAATCTGATTTCGATTCAAGAACTCGGCGACCTCTCGCCCCCATTTGCTGTGAAGCGTGGTTGTAGTCCCGTCCAACGTCTCTACTTCGAGGGGCTCCGCCCGTCCGCACACGTTGTCGGCGGCGTACGCCCCCGGATTTTCCTGCACGGCCTTCTGCGTTGATTCCTGAATTTGCTCCTTAACAGCGCCGGGGTGCGTTGTGCCCTGGTGCGCTTCCGACGTGCGATCACGCGTCTGTTCTACGCTCGGATTGTCCGAGCACAGCACCGTGCGCCCTCCCGGCGAGTGCGGATTCTCGAACTGCTCTCCACAGTGTGAGCAGGTGGTGTGTTGCTGCGGACCCTCTCACGGTATGATGCATCGTGCTTCCGCCCCGCATGACGCCGGAGACTGGCCGTCGAAGCGAAGGAGCGTTCGCAAGTCTGACAGTAGGTACCGGGGTCGGACAGTTCTGAGGGTCGATTCCTTTTGACAGCCAGAAAATCGTTCTCGTGCAAGAGAAAATTCGCCGCCGTTCCACGCAGATCCCGCAACATGGGTTTGGACGATCCGTGGCATATTTTGTGCCCACCATGTCCTCACTCACAACCCCCCTTCTTGTCCTCTATGAAGTGGAACAGCGCCAAGGACCTGATGACGACCGACGTGAAGACGGTCGATACCGACTGGCCGATTGACCGCGTCGCTCAGTTCCTCACCGACCACGACATTTCTGGGGCTCCTGTCGTGGACGATGACGTGCTGGTCGGGGTCATCTCGCTGACCGACATTGCGCGCTACAACACTACGGCGGGCGACCCTGCGTCCGAGCAGCCGGCGGCCTTCTACCGCAAAGAACTCGAAGATAAATACGCGGAAGAAGACCTCAGCGACCTGCGCGTCAGCCAGGGGAGCGAAACGACCGCCGAACACGTCATGACCCCGCAGATCTACGACGTAAACGAGCACACCTCCATCCAGCAGGTGGCCCAGGTCATGCATCGGAGCGGCATCCATCGCGTCTTCGTCACCACCAACGGACAGGTGCGCGGCGTTATTACGGCCCTCGACATGCTGAAGGTCGTGGCGGCCATGTAAGGTTGGAGGGATGGATGGGTGGGGGGACGTGCCGGGCGACGAACCTTCCCCCTTCCACACGTCCCCCCTTCCACACATGCACTCCTCCATCCCTACCGCCGTTTTCCGTACCTCGCGGGCATGCCCGCCTCTGGAATCGAGGCTTCGATGAATGAACGGAGATCGTCGTTGGACCGCCCCCGGTCTTCTTCGCGGAGGTACATCATGTGCCCGCTCCGGTACCCCTCAAAGCGAAGCCGGTCGCGCAGGGTGTTCCTAGTGCCGAGGTTCCACATCACGTACTTGGCCGAGAAGTAGTCCGTGGCGCCGTCGTAATAGCCGGACTGCACCATGACGTGGAGGTACGGGTTCTGAGCCATGGCCTGTCGCAACTGCTTCCCCGTGTCGTTGTTGTCATCCTCCCACGGCCGCACCGGGCCGAAGACGTTGTATTTGAGGTCCGTCTCGAAGCCGAGGTCGGTGCGGAGGTAGTGGTTGATGGCCGGCGTGAAGGCGTGGTTCCACGACGTGAGTTCCGCCGGGTAGTCGTATTCGGCCCCGGCGTTCTTCGTATCGACGCCCTTGTAGCGGGAATCGAGGCGGCCCACGGTGTAGCCCTGATCCTGGAGCAGCTGCTTCCAGAACGCCGAGGCGGGGACGGCGAGGTTGTGGTTCAGTACGAAGGGCTCGGACAGCCCGGCGTAGCGCGCCACCTGCTGGGCCACCTCCTGGCGCCGCGTGCTGTCGATAAAGCCCCCACGCGTCACGGCCGGGATGTACTCCTCGATGGTGTAGTTCTCTACCTCCGACAGCAGGTTGGACAGATCTCGGTTCTGGAGGTCGTCGGGCAGCCGGTCGTGGTACCACGCCGTGGCGGCGTAGTAGGGCAGCTTGAGCGCCTCAGAGCGAGGACCCGGGCCGGCCGGCTCCAGCCCTAGGCCGGTGGGCGAGACGAGAACGACCCCGTTCAGGTACATCCAGTGACTGTTCTGCAACTCTCCCGCGAGGCCCGCGACCCGGGTCGTGCCGTAGCTCTCTCCGATCAGGTACTTGGGGGAGCGCCAGCGATCATGCCGCGAAACAAACGTGTCGATCCAGTCCGCGAGGTACTCCACGTCGGCGCTGACGCCGAAGAACTGGTCGCGATCAACGCTATCGTCGAGGATGCGCGAGAAGCCGGTGTTGACGGGGTTGACGTATACGATGTCTGCCTCGTCAATGATGGAGTGCGGATTGTCCTGCACGCCGTAGGGCTGCGTGGGGAAGCCCTCATCGCTGATCCGGAGGCGCTTGGGACTGGTGTAGCCCAGGTGCATCCAGAGCGAACCGGACCCCGGGCCGCCGTTGAATGAGATCATGAGCGGGCGCCGCGTGCGGTCGTCCACGTCGGACCGCTCGTAGTAGGTGTAGTGGAGCGACGCGATGGCCGAATCGTCCTCCCCGTAGACGGGCTGCGTGCCGGTGGTCACCTCGTAGGGCACTTCTTCGCCCTTCACCGTCACACGGGCCGTGGCCGTGATGGTCGTGTCGGGCGGGAGAGTGCGCTTCAGAGACTGACTGTCCATCTCCTGGGCCTGGACCGGCAGCGCAAGACCCGCGAACAAGAATAGGGCAAGGGTGCAGAAAGCGCTGCTCCAGCGAACGGTGGAGGCGTTGGTCATAAAGCTGCGTGGATTGAAGGTTGAATGTTGGTACGTTGAAGGTTTGAGAGGCTGAGTCTGCAACGTTCAACCTTCCAACCTTCAACGTGCAACTGAATTAGTCTATTACGTCGTGCTTGCGGCCCACCTCCGTGAAGGCGTCGATGGCGCGGTCGAGCTGCTCCTTGGAGTGGGCGGCGGACATCTGCACGCGGATGCGGGCCTCGCCCTCCGGCACCACGGGGTAGCTGAAGCTGATGACGTAGATGCCGCGATCGAGCAGTTCGTCGGCCACGGCGCCGCTCGTCTTCGCGTCGTAGAACATGATGGGCACGATGGGGTGGTCGC
>CAZMDV010000237.1:0-4565 GCA_964564875.1 uncultured Salinivenus sp. | reverse complement strand
TGGGGAGGAGCCGAATGACCATGATCCGTCAGAGTGTCGCTGGCTTTGCTGTTCTGTTTTCGCTCCTGGTGACAACACCCAGTTACGGTCAATGGGTCGAGTCCCCCGGAACGGGGTGGATCAACATTCACGTTGCCCACCAGCAGACCCAGGAGGGCTTCAACAAGAATGGTAACGTCGTCGCCCTAGACGAGCTCGATCCGGATGCCCGATCCATCATCACGACGGCCCGGTTCACGGGGGCCCTCGGCCTCGTGCGTGGGGTGGACACGTGGTTCGATCTTCCGCTTCATCGACAAGAATTCGAGGGATCGGGATCCGACCTCTTGACTACAGGATTCGGGGATCCCCGAATCTTTCTCCGGGCCGGGCCCTCGCTGTTTGGGGTCGGCGCGGACGCGCTCCCAGTCGCACTCGCGCTCCGCGGCGGCGTAAAATTGACGACGGGCGCCTTCGAGAACGACGCCGAAACGATTTCCCTCTCGCAGGGCCAACGCGACTGGAGCCTCCTGCTGGAGATGGGGAAGAGTCTCCACCCGTGGCCGATATACGTGTCGGGGTGGACTGGGTATCGGTGGCGCGAGGAGAACAAGGAAATTGCCCGTGACCCCGGGAACGAGTGGGTGTTCAACACGGCCGTGGGCGGACACCTGAACCGCTTCGAGTGGAAGGTGGCGGTTGAGGGATTCTTTGGCGAGTCCGCACTCGACACCCGGACCGGGTTTGAATTTGCCGCCCGCGAACTCGTGCAGGTTATCCCGAGTGTGGGGTGGAGCGTGGGCCCCGGAGCCGTTCAGCTCGGGGCGCGTCTTCCGATCCACGGCCAATCGACCCGCTCGGATCGTCTCCCTGCGAGCCCAACGGTCACCCTCGGATATTTCCTTGCGTGGGACGACCCGCTCTGGAAGTGAGCACCGCGGACGACAGACGGCGGACCGCCGTGAACCGGGTGCCCCACAGTTGCAAGGCAGACGGACAATCCGTGTGGCAGTCTTCGGAAACGCGTCACAGGGCCGTCCCGCACCGCAAGGGTATGACCTTCGGCCCCCGAGACGACACTACACCTGCCCTTCCCTCTCACCTTCTACCTCCCATCCCTCCCCTTCACCCGCTCTCCCGTTCCCAGACTTGCGGGAGCGCTTCCACTCCGAGCAGGCGTTGAAACGGTGTTATGATTTTCTGAAGAGCCCCCCGAGGGGGATCACCTGCTTGGAGGCGTCGCGGTCGGCGCATACATTGGGGATGATCGCTCACGGTCCTCAGACGTTCGTCAACACGTGATCATGCCCCGCTGGGACGACCTCGACCTCGAAACGGAAGGCACTGGCATCTCCGAGCCCCTGAGCCGCCAGGTCAATCTGGTGGGAAGCATGCTTGGGCAGATCGCCGAGGAGCAGGGCGGCGAGGCCCTCTTCGAACACGTGGAAGGGCTGCGGGCGCTCTGCAAGGAGGCGGCGCAAAACGACGACCCGGCCCGGCGGGAGGACGCGGCCCGCCGCATCTCGGACCTCGACCAGGACACGCTGGAGCGGCTGCTGCACGTCTACACCACGTTTTTCCACCTCGTCAACCAGGCGGAGCAGCAGGAGATCATCCGCATCAATCGCGAGCGGGCCCGGCAGTCCGGCCCGTCGGCGTGGCCGCTGGGGCCGGGAGATGGCAACGGGGCCGACGAGGCGGAGCCACGTCCGCAGTCGATCGACGCGGCGGTGGCGTACCTGAAGGACGAGGGCTACTCGTTCGGCGAGGTCGTCTCGCTATTCGAGCAGCTCGACATCCAGCCCACCCTCACGGCCCACCCTACGGAGGCGCGCCGGCGCACAGTGCTCCGCAAGGAGCAACACATCGCCGACCTGCTGTCCACCCTGCGTCGCCCCGACGCCACGCCCGACGAGCGGGCCGAGACGCTGGACCGCCTCTACAGCCAGGTGGCCTTCCTCCTGGGCACCGACGAGGTGCGGGCCGAGCGGCCCACGGTGCGGGAGGAGGTGGAGCAGGGGCACTACTTCCTGCACGGCTCCATCTGGGACACCATCCCCACCATCCACCGCGACGTGCAGCAGGCCCTGCGGCGCCACTACGACGCCACCGCCGAACTGCCTGCGTTCCTCAAGTATCGGTCCTGGATTGGAAGCGACCGCGACGGCAACCCCAACGTAACGGCCGACGTGACGCGCTGGACCTTTGCGCGCCAGCGCCGCACCACCCTGGAGCACTACCTCGACGAGATCGACGAGCTGCGCGACGACCTCAGCATCTCCACCCGCCAGCTTACCGTCTCCGGCGCGCTCCGGGACTCGTTGGGGGCGGACGCCGAAGAGATTGACCTGCCCGATGACGTGGAGCATCAGTACCAGCGCGAGCCGTACCGCCTCAAGCTGTGCTACGTGGAGGCCCATCTCCGCGGCCTGCTCGGTGAGATCGACGAGACCAATGTGGAGCAAATGGCTGGCGGGTACACGCCCGAGGATCTGCTCGCCGACCTCGACCTCATCGCCGAGAGCCTCCACGACCACGGCTTCGAAGAGGCGGCCCGGAGCGGCCAACTGCACCGCCTGCGTGCGCTCGTCAAAACGTTCGGCTTCCACCTCGCCGCGCTCGACGTGCGCCAGCACAGCGGCGTCCACGAGGATACGGTGGCCGCCCTCCTCAAGGCGGGGGGCGTAGCGGACGACTATGGCGCCCTGTCGGAAGACGAGAAGCTGGAGGTGCTCTCTGAGGAGCTCCAGAACCCACGTCCGCTGGTGGGCCGCTACGCGGGCTTGCCCGACGACGCGGCCGAGCTGATGGAGGTCTTCGAGGTCATCCGGGCCATGTACGTGGTCGACCCGGACGCGGTGGGCAGCTACGTGGTGAGCATGACCCACTCTGTGAGCGATCTGCTGGAACCGATGCTGCTGGCGAAGGAGGCGGGGCTCGGCGCGGTGGAGGACGGCAGCTACCAGTGCCCGCTCGACGTGGTGCCCCTCTTCGAGACGATCGAAGACCTCGACGCCGCGGATGACCGGATGGAAACGCTCTTCACGCACCCGGTCTACGCCACACACCTGGAGGGGCGCGACGGCTTCCAGGAGATCATGCTGGGCTACTCCGACAGCAACAAGGATGGCGGCTACTGGATGGCCAACTGGGCCCTGCACAAGGCCATCCACGCCCTCGGCGTGGTGTGCGACGAGCACGACGTGGATCTGCGCCTCTTCCACGGGCGCGGGGGCACCGTGGGCCGGGGCGGCGGCCACACCTCGGAGGCCATCCAGGCGCTCCCGCCGGTCGTCCACAACGGCCGCATCCGCATGACCGAGCAGGGCGAGATCATCTCGTTCCGCTACGCGCTGCCCGACATCGCGCGGCGCCACGTGGAGCAGCTCGTCGACGCCACCCTCACGGCCACGGCCAACGCCCAGGACCGATCGCCCGACGACAATCCGCTGCTCGCCGACAAGGTGTCGATGGAGTCGGACGTGGTGACCCTCATGGACCGGCTGGCCGAGGAAGGCATGTCGGCCTACCGCGAATTCATTGACAACCCCGAGGGATGGCAGTGGTACACCGCAGCCACGCCCATTGAGCACATCAGTCGCCTGCCCATCGCCTCGCGGCCCGTCTCCCGCGCCTCGGAGGGCGAAGAAGTCGAGTTCGAAAATCTGCGCGCCATCCCGTGGGTGTTTGCGTGGACGCAGACGCGCTACATCGTGCCCGGCTGGTACGGCACCGGGCGGGCCTTTGCCACGCTGATCGAGGAGAACCCCGACGTCCGCGACACGCTCCGGGAGCTATACGAAAACTGGTCCTTCTTCCAAACCGTCCTCGACAGCGCCCAGCGCGAGATGGCCCGGGCCCGCCTCCCCATCGCCGAGCGGTACGACGCCCTCGCCGACGTGGGCACCTCGTTCCACGAGCCCATCGTGGACGATTACAAACAGGCCGAAGACGCCATCCTCAAGATCACCGACCAGGAGGCCCTTTTCGACAGCAATTCGGTGCTCAAGAAGTCGATCGAGCTCCGCAATCCCTATACGGACGTGCTCAATCTCCTCCAGATCGAGCTGCTGAAGCGATATCGGTCCAGCACAGACACCGAGGAGCAGGAGACCCTACGCGAGGCCATCTTCCTCAGCATCAACGGTGTCGCCGCCGCCATGCAGAGCACAGGGTAGTTCGAGAACGGCGAAAGGGGAAGAGTGAGTTGCGGGAGGAAGGACATTCCTCCATACGCCATTACTCCTCACGCGGCGTCTCCGACTGACGCCGGGCGCGACGGAGCGCCCCCAGAACCGGCTTGTCCCTAAGCACCTCGACGGACCAGTCCGGCACCCGGCCGCGAAGGGCGCGGCGGAGCACCTGGGCGTAATGCGGGTTCTGGAGCATACCACCAAGCACCGCAATGCGGTGGACAATGTCGTCCGTTCCCTCCAGTAGCCACCCTACCTGTTGCGTGAGCTGCTCCGCCTGCGACCTAAGGATGTCGGCGGCCACGGGATCGCCCTCCGCGGCCGCCTCAATCACGAGGGGCGCCACCGTCTGGAGCGGAAAGTCGTCCTGATAGACCCGATGGATGAGCGTTT
>CAZMDV010000236.1:0-4587 GCA_964564875.1 uncultured Salinivenus sp. | reverse complement strand
ACACGGCCTGGCAGATCGGCTGGAGCGAGGCGCAGCGGCAGGCCATCTACGCCGATCCGAAGTGGCGAGACGGGCAGTACCCGCCGGACGATCCGCCGAGCAACGGGCTCGCCTCTGCGCGCATGATGGCGATGGTGTCGTACCGCTCACAGCCGTCGTTCGAGGGGCGGTTTGGGCGCGACGTGATGCCGGAGAAGGACGGAACGCCCTACGCCGTGGAGAGCTACCTGCGCCACCAGGGCGAGACGCTCGTGGACCGCTTCGACGCGAACTGCTACGTGGCCCTCACTGAACAGATGGACACGCACGACGTGGCCCAGGGCCGGGGCGACTACGAGGCGGTGCTCGCCTCCATCGAGCAGCCGAGCCTCGTCGTGGGCATCGACTCGGACGTGCTCTACCCGCTTCCCGAACAGCGAGAGCTCGCAGGGCACCTTCCCCGCGCGACCCTGGAGATCCTGTCGGCCCCGCACGGCCACGATTCGTTTCTCATCGAACTCGATGCGCTCAGTACCCTCGTCGCGTCCTGGCGGGCCGAGGTGCGGACGTCCGTTGCGGCGTGAGGCGTGACCGACCGCTGATTGACTGCGTCGTCCTCTACGAGCAGCACTCACAAGGCCGCCTGCTCGGACTGCTCCGACTCGCCCCTTGCCTCATCGGCGAGGGGAGACGCGTCGAGTGCCTCCGCCATTGTCTCGTAGAGGAGCGACCGCTTGACGGGTTTGTGGAGCTGTGCGGTGTAGACCGCGTCGTCCCCGTCGCTGTGCCGCTGGACCGAGCTGAGCAAAACGATGGGCACATGTGAGCCTTCTCTGTGCTCGCGAATCCGGGCCGCCGCCGTGGACCCATCCCCGTCGGACAGCCGGGCATCCAGAAGAACCAGGTCCTTGTCCCGGTCCTCGCGGAGGCGATCGAGCACCTCCGAGGTCGTCGACGCGACGGTCGGCTCCATGCCGCCGTGCTCCACCTGCTGGCGGAGGCGGGCGCGCGTCGTCGGATTCTCGGCCGCGACGAGCACGTGCTGGTCCTTAAGCACCGAAGGCCCCTCCGGCTCGTCCGCAGCCTCGGCCTCGGCCTGAATGGTAAAGTGGAACGTGGAGCCCTCGCCCACTTTGCTCTCGACCCAGATCTCCCCGCCCATCGCCTCGACGATCTGCTCCGAGATGGAGAGGCCAAGGCCGGTGCCCCCATGCGTGCGGGTGGTTGACGAGTTCGCCTGGCGGAACGACTCGAACAGGTGCTCCTGCTGGTCTTCAGGAATGCCGGGACCGGTATCCCGGACCTGGAAGTGGAGCTTGTGCGGCTGGCCCGGTCCGGCGGCGGATGCCACCTGCACGCGCAGGGCGACCTCGCCCTCCTCGGTGAACTTGACCGCGTTGGAGAGCAGGTTCAGGAGCACCTGGTGCAGCCGCGCTTCGTCGGTGCGGAGGACGGAAGGCACATCCGTGTCGATCCGATACGTCAGCTCCACGCCCTTCTCGGCGGTTGCCGTGGCGAGGGGGTTCAACGCGTCCTCCACGCAGGACCGTAGCCGCACGGGTTGGCTCTCCAGTTCCGTCTTGCCCGCCTCCAGCTTCGAAAAGTCGAGGATGTCGTCGATGATCGAGAGCAGCGTATCGCCGCTGCGCTGAATGGCCTCAACGAATTTTTGCTGTTCCTCAGAGAGGTCCGTATCGACCAGCAGGTCCGCGAAGCCGATGATCCCGTTCATCGGCGTACGAATCTCGTGGCTCATGTTGGCGAGGAACTTGCTTTTGGCTTCTGCCGCCGCCAGCGCGTCCTCCCGGGCCGTCTCCAGCTCTTCCGTCCGTTTGGCCACTTTGTCTTCCAGACGACGCTGCCGTCGTTGCAGCCTCCAGGTGCGCCAGCGAATGATGCCGACGACCAGCCCGATGCCCCCGAGCGCACAAAGCAGATAAAACCAACTGGTTTGCCAGAAGGGCGGCTCGATGGTGAACGCGTATGTGGCCGCCGGGTCGCTCCACTGTCCGTTGCCGTCTCGGACCTTGACCTTGAAGGTATACGATCCCGGAGGAAGGTTCGAATAGGTCGCTCGGCGCTGGGTCTGGACGGACGACCACTGCGTGTCGAACCCGTCGAGTTTGTGCTGATAGACGACCGCTTCCGGGTTCTTATAATTGAGCCCGGTGAAGCGGAAAATGAGGTGGTTCTTGTCGTGGGGCAGCTCCAGCCCGGCGGGGAGGTTCGCCCAGGCCATCTGCCGATCGCTGTATTGGCTCCAGTCTGGGACTCCGGAGAAAAAGCGGAGCCCCGTCACGCGGACCTGGGGGGATGTGGTGTCGGGGCGAGCCTCGTCGGGATTGTAGCGTGTAAGCCCGCGGCCCGTCCCGAACCAGAGGGTCCCGTCTCGGGCCTCGTGAAAGGCTTGCTGAGCGGCCTCAACCCCGAGGAAGCCGTCTTCTTTTCCGTAGGTTCGGATGGACATGTCTCCCGTCTGCTCGTAGGTGCGCGTGTCGAGGCGGTTGACGCCCTTCTCCGTGCCGGCCCACAGGTGGCCGTGTCGATCGAGCAGGAGCGACACTGTAGTAGAACCGCTGAGGCCGTTGTCGGGCGTGAACGCGGCGAGCGAGTCGGCGCCTGGATGCTCGACGTAGACGCCCCGCTGGGTCCCCATCCAAACGGACCCGCCAGCGTCGACCTGGAGGGACAGGAGCGTCCCCACTTGAGACGGATCGATGGATCGGACAGTCTCAAACGCACCGTCCTCGAGCCGCACGACGGCTTCCTGAAGGCCAATCCAGAGTTGACCTTGCTCGTCAACCGTAAGGGCGCGAACAGCATCGCTCGGCAGGCCGTCCGCGGTTGTAAATCGCTCGAAGGAGGCGCCGTCGTAGCGGAGGAGGCCGCTCCGCAGGGTGGCGAACCAGAGCGTGCCCGACGGCGTCTCGGCAACGTCAATCGTCAGTCCGGTTGGAGCCTTCTCGACCTGCGAGTAGGAGTTGACTGCGGAACCGTCGTACGCAAACAGCCCGGTTCGCGACGCAACCCAGAGGGTGCCCGTCCGGTCGTAGTGCAGGGATAGCAGTTCTTGGTTTAGACGTTCGTCCAGGCCGGTCACCGGGGTGAGGGACGATCCGTCGTAGCGACTGAGTCCATCTCGCGTGGCGATCCACAGGTCGCCCCCAGGCCCGTTCGTCACGTCCCAGACCAGGTCGTGGGACAGCCCATCGTCGGGCGTGAAGTGGTCGAAGGGCGTCGGGGTATGACGGAAAAGGCCCTCGCCGTCGGTCGCCAGCCAGAGGTTCCGCCTGCGATCCTGGAGGAGACTCCGAATGACAACCCCGTTCAGCTCATCAGAAAAGCGCTGAGGCGGCCGATCGTCTGGGCGTCGATAAAGGCCGTCCTGCGTGGCGATCCAGAGCGGCCCGTCGGGCGGGTCCAGCACGTCGAGCACCGTGGTGAGGGTGTCGGTACCGGGGAGAGAATCGAACTGTGCATCCTCGTACCGGAAGAGGCCCTTCCGCGTGCCCATCCACAGGCCGCCGTCGGTCCGGGGCACCAGTGCGCGGGCCGTTTCGACGGGGGCGGCGGTCGTGTCTATGAATGACGTTAGTTGCGACCCGGCGTACCGATGCACGCCGCCTTGGTCGCCAATCCACAGGGTGTCGCCGACGGTGGCAAGGCTCCGGTAGGAGGCCTCGTGGATGCGGTCGGGGGCGAGTTTCTGGAATTCGCGGCCGTCGTAAGAGAAGACCCCGCTCGGAGTCCCAATCCAGAGCCGTCCGTCCGGGCCTTCCGCGAGTGCCTGCACGTTGTCGTCGGTCAGGCCCTCCTCGGTGGTGAACGACGTGAACGTATGGCCGTCGTAGCGGGCCAATCCGTTCCGCGTCCCGACCCAGAGGGCCCCCGAGGCGTCCTCGTGGAGCGTCAGCGCGACGTTGCTGGGCAGTCCGTCCTCCGCCGTGAAGGTCTCGAAGGTGTGGCCGTCAAACCGAGCGAGGCCGCCGCCGAGCACGGCGAGCCAGAGGTATCCGCGCTCGTCCTGAAGGACATCCCGAACCTGGGATTGGGGCAATCCGTCCTCCAGCGAGTATGCGTCGAGGGGGCGCTGCTGGGCGACCGCGGAGGGTAGGGAGCAGAGGACGGTGGCCACCACCAGTCCTACTCCCAGAAGAAAACCTTGAGCTGTACCGGGAGCGGAGCGCGGCCACGGAAGGGAAGGCATTCGGCAACGGACGATTGCACGGAGAACAGTGGACAGGACCCAGGTGAGATGCCGTATTTCGCGGTAGGCCGACGTCAGTTAAAGAGATGGTTTCAGAATGCTACGAAGACTGATCCGTCGGCAAACCGCGATTCTGAAAGTGAATCTGGGGCACCAATTGTAAGAGCAATTTTCGTGCCCAAAAACAACTCGTGCCCAAAAACAAAACGCCCTGTTCGCGGAATGCGAACTAGGGCGCCGTACCTATCCTGAATGGGAGCCCAAGTGGTACTAAGTGGGGGCTCAAGCGTTTGTGGACGCCTGCGACGTGGCGGCCTTCCGCTTGAGGGCCGAGAGCCAGCGTGTGATGTCGATGTCCTTCGGGCAGGCCTCGTTGCAGTTGAAGATGGTGTAGCACTTCC
>CAZMDV010000235.1:0-4603 GCA_964564875.1 uncultured Salinivenus sp. | reverse complement strand
CACCGAGATGCGGGTCGGGCTCTCCGACCTGTCCAGCGGCATTTACTTTCTGCGGCTGCGGGCCGGCGGCACGACGAAGACCCAGAAGATGACGGTCGTGCGGTAGACCCCTGACGACGCAGGCCTGACGCCTCGGACATCCCCGAGGCGCAGCCCCCATACACTGAACGCCGGGTCCTCCAGCGAGGAGGACCCGGCGCTATTTTTGAGGACTTTTGGGCGAGAAGAGCGCGCCGGGCGGCCCGACGCGGCAGTCCGTACCGACTAGAACGTCTCCAGGTAGCGGTCGAGCTCCCACTGCGAGACCGACGCGAGGAACTCGGTGTACTCCTGCGTCTTGGCCTGCACGAACTTTTCGCTCACGTGCGGCCCGAGCGCGTCGAGGATCACGTCGTCCGCCTGCAGGGCCGCCACGGCCTGGCCGAGCGTGCTCGGGAGCGTCTCGATGCCGCGCGCCTCGCGGTCCGCCTCGGTAAACTCGTAGATGTTTTCGCGGACCGGATCGGGCGCGGCGTTCCCTTTCTCGATGCCGTCCAGCCCGGCGTGCAGCATCACGGCGAGGGCCAGGTAGGGATTGCACGAGGGGTCCGGGCAGCGGAACTCGATCCGCGAGGCGGCGGGAATGCGGGCGGCCGGCTTGCGCACCAGTGCCGACCGGTTTACGTCCGACCACGCGATGTAGATGGGCGCCTCGTAGCCCGGGACGAGCCGCTTGTACGAGTTCACGATCGGGTTCGTCACGGCGGCGATGGCCGGCGCATGATCCAGGAGACCGCCGAGGAACTCGTAGGCGGTGTCGCTCAGGTTGAACTCATCGTCGCCGTCGTGGAAGGCATTCTCTCCGTCCTCGAACAGCGAGAGGTGGGTGTGCATGCCCGAGCCGTTGATGCCGGCAATGGGCTTGGGCATAAACGTGGCGTGCACGCCGTGGAGCTCCGCGATGGCCCGCACCACCGAGCGGAAGGTCGCGATGTTGTCCGCCGTGGTCAGCGCGTCGGCGTACTTGAAGTCGATCTCGTGCTGGCCGCGGGCCACCTCGTGGTGGCTCGCCTCCACCTCAAAGCCCATCTTCTCGAGCGTGTAGATGACCTCCGCCCGAATTTCTTGGGCGAGATCCTTCGGCGCCAGGTCGAAGTAGCCGCCTGCGTCGTGGGTGTCGGTGGTGGCCCGTCCCTCCTCGTCCTTCTCGAAGACGAAGAACTCAGGCTCAGGCCCGGCATTCAGTTCAAAGCCCAGGTCGGCGGCCCGGTCGATGGCGCGCTTCAGCACGAAGCGCGGATCGCCGGTAAAGGGCTCGCCGGTGGAGGTGTTAATCACGTCGCAAATGAGACGGGCCGAGACGGTATCGTCGTTGCGTTGGCTCCGCCAGGGGAGGATGGCGAACGTGTCGGGATCGGGATCCAGGCGCATGTCCGACTCTTGGATGCGGACGAAGCCCTCGATCGAGGAGCCGTCGAAGTAGATGCCCTCTTCGAAGGCCTTCTCGGCCTGATGGGCCGGCACGGAGACGTTTTTGACCGTCCCCAGGATGTCGGTGAACTGGAGGCGCAGGAAGTCCACACCTTCAGCCTCAATCTGTTCAAGAACGTCAGTTTCGGTCGGCATTGATGGTTTGGGAGTCTTGGTTCGGGAAGGAAGGAGTGAAGAGAAAAAGGGCTCGGCCGGCCGGCCTAGTCGACGGACGACTCGGCGTCGTCGTAGTCGTACAGCTCCATTGGCTCAGTGGGGATGGTACGCGTCTCCTTGAAGGTGCTGAGCACAATGCTCGTGGTGGTCTTGCTGACCCCCGGGAGGGCCTGAATCTCGGACAGGAAGCGCTCCAGCGCCGTCGTGTCCGCGGTGCGCACCTTCAGTAAGTGCGAGCCCGCTCCCGTGATGGAGTGCAGCTCCAGCACGTGCCCCATGTCCTTGACCTTCTCCACGAAATCGTCGTAGTGCTCCGACCCGTCGACGGACACGCGAATGAAGGCTGTAATGTCGAGCCGCAGGCGCTTGGCGTCGACGACGGCCGTGTATCCTTTGATCACGTTCCGCGCTTCGAGCTTGCGCATGCGCTCGCTGACGGCCGAGATCGAAAGGTCGACCTCCTCCGCCACGTCGCTCCGCTTCATGCGCCCGTTGCGCTGGAGCAGCTCTAAAATCTTTGCGTCGATTTCGTCGAGGCTACGCGACACGAACTAGACTTTTCTATTTCTTTTTGTCTCGATCCTACACTACACGACTTTCTTTGGTTTGTCAAGCCGTTTAAGCAAATAATTTTGCAGAACGCGTAAAAACTCCGGATGGAAGCGCTTTCCAAGTTGACGGGTCACGCCGCTCAGAAGCTGGAAGCGGTTCCGAACGAGAGGGGGGACCGCCCGTAGGGAAGACGCGGATCGCATCATGCCGGGCGCCCATTCGTTTTCTTCGGCAAATGGGCCGCACGGGGTCCCGGTCGCACGCCAACACGTAGGACTGCGTGAACTCGACTCCCCGCCGGACGATAGGCTACGTACCCTCCCTCCCACTTCCGATCTCTCACTGGACACGTTCGAGTGCATGCCCCATTTTCTGGTCACCGGTGCCAACGGCCAGATTGGCAGCGAGCTCGTGGAGGTGCTGCGCGAGCGGCACGACCCCTCTCAGGTGGTCCGGCTCGACCTGCAGTCGCCCCCGGCGCCGAACGGCCGCCCGCCGGACGCCCCCTTCGAAGTGGTCGACGTGCGCGACCGGGAGGCCCTCGCCGAGGCCATCACGCGCCACGAGATCGACACGGTCTACCACCTGGCGAGCCTCCTGTCGGCCACCGGCGAGCAGCACCCCGATCGCGCCTGGGACGTGAACCTCGGAGGGCTCAAAAACGTCCTCGACCTTGCCCAGACGCACGACCTTCAGGTCTTCTGGCCGAGCTCCATTGCGGTCTTCGGTCCCTCGACGCCGACGGTCGACACGCCCCAGAACACGGTGCTCGACCCCGCGACCATGTATGGCGTGACGAAGCGGAGCGGGGAGCTGCTCTGCCAGTACTACCACCGCCGCTACGACCTCGACGTGCGCAGCCTGCGCTACCCGGGCCTCGTGAGCTACAAGACGGCGCCGGGTGGGGGCACCACCGATTACGCCGTGGACATGCTCACTGCGGCCGCCGAGGGGCGCGACTACACCTGTTTCCTGCCCCCCGACGCGCGGCTGCCCATGATGTACATGCCCGACGCCATCCAGGCCACCCTCGTGCTCATGAACGCCGATGCTGAGGCCCTGTCGGTGCGCGATAGCTACAATGTCGCGGCGTTCAGCTTTGCACCCCGGGACCTAGTGGCGGCCATCCAGCGCTACCGCCCAAGCTTCTCGTGCACGTATGAGCCCGACGAGCGCCAGCAGATCGCGGACGACTGGCCTTCCTCCGTCGACGATCGGGCCGCCCGCGAGGACTGGAACTGGACGTCCCAGTACGACCTGAACGCGATGACAAAGGACATGCTCGACCATTTGCGAGAGGGAGAACGGGAAAGTGGGAGCGTGGGAGCATGAGGGCGGGGGAGCACGGGAGCATGGGAGTACGAGTGACGGTGCTTCCGACACTCGCGAACCGCGTGTATTCTCCCGTCCCACGCTACGTACGCTCTGCTCTCTCCCCGCGCCTCCAGGCTCTCCCCCGTTCTCCCTCCCGTAGCCCCTCGGCAGTCCCTTCCAACTTGCTCTTAGAACCTGAACCAACCCGCCCAAACTCCCATGCCTATGACCGAAGACGTTACGGCCGACTTTCGGGAAACCCTCCAGGAGATCCGGAATGCCGGCACCTACAACGAGGAGCGCGTCATTACCTCGCAGCAGGACGCCGACATCGAGGTGGAGGGCGGCCAGCACGTCATCAACTTCTGCGCGAACAACTACCTCGGCCTCGCCAACCACCCGGAGATCATGGATGCGGCCAAGCGGGGGGTGGACCGCTACGGCTTCGGCGTCGCCAGCGTCCGCTTCATCTGCGGCACCCAGACGGTGCACAAGGACCTGGAGCACGCGCTGTCGGACTTCCACGACACCGACGACACGATCCTCTACAACTCGTGCTTCGACGCCAACACGGGCCTCTTCGAGACCCTGCTCGGCGAGGACGACGCCATTATTAGCGACGAGCTGAACCACGCCTCCATCATCGACGGCATCCGGCTGTGCAAGGCGGACCTGCACGTCTTCGACCACAGCGACATGGACGACCTGGAGGCGAAGCTGCAGGCCGCCCAGAACGCCGAGAAGCGCATGATCTGCACCGACGGCGTCTTCTCGATGGACGGGGACGTGGCGAAGCTCGACGAGATGTGCCGCCTGGCCGACGCGTACGACGCGATGGTGATGGTCGACGAGTGCCACGCCACCGGCTTTATGGGCGAGGGCGGTCGCGGCGCCAGCGAAGCGAAGGGTGTGCTCGACGAAGTGGACATCATCACCTCCACGCTCGGCAAGGCCCTGGGCGGCGCCACCGGCGGCTTCACCACGGGCCGGCAGGAGATTATCGACGTCCTGCGCCAGCAGTCCCGGCCGTACCTCTTCTCCAACGCCATCGCCCCCATGATCGCCAACGCCAGCCTGAAGGTGCTGGAGATGCTTCAGGAAAGCGGGGAGC
>CAZMDV010000234.1:0-4605 GCA_964564875.1 uncultured Salinivenus sp. | reverse complement strand
TGAAGGCGATCGCCTGGGCCCAGAGGAAGACGTTTTTTACCGACAGCTCCAGGTATAGGCCGATTCCGTAATATTTTGCGCTTGCCCAGAGATCTCTCAATACGTTCTGGACGGGATACGGAAGCTCAATCCTGGAAAACATGCCGCCGAGCGGAATTGCGGTAGGCCATGTACTGCTGCTCAACATTTACAACCATACCCAGAAGCACGCGGCGTTGATTCTTCTGGAACGCCGGAGCCCATTGCTCAGTCGAAAATCGGCCAGAACACGCCGAACCGGAATTGCTGTGGCGGGAGCGGATACACGGGCACGACAAACGTTCCCGCCTGCAGCTGGGTGCTTGCCTGGACGTTCTGGAATGTAAAGAAGAGCGTTGCATCCCGGAGGCGAGCCTCCGCGCGGACATCGACGGTCCCACTCGGGCCCACCTTCTGGCCCGGCGCCTCCGGGATGGGCGTATTCCGGGGCGGAACGACGAGGCGACCCGTGGGCGGGTGGAACCAGCGGCTGTTCATGGCGCTCCATCCCCGTGCCCGGGCGTAGAGGTCCACGGGAAGGTTGAAGAGCACGAAGCGAACGCCGATGCGTGCCCGTCCGAAGGCCGTGGGCAGGGTGCGGGCGAGGCGGGTGTGCAACGGGGAGGTTCCGGAATTGAGGGTCTTCACCACCGTGCCGTGGCTGTTAAGGTACAGGCCGCGGCGGGCGTCCTGGCGCCAGTCCAGGGAGAGGGTGAGTCCGGCCCGGCGGATCGGGGACGACAGTTGGCGGGCGGCCACGGTGTCGGTGATCGTCGTAGGGGGGGACTCGGAGGGAACTGCGAACAGGTCCACGGCACTCCGGATCTGATGCGCAAAGCCTTCGATTCCCAGGTCGAAAGCGCCGGCCGCTGCGTGGGCCCCCATCGTGCCCTTGATCACGTGATCGGCGATCCCGTTCCGCTCACCGTTGAGGGCGCGCACGCTCGACGTGAACCCCTCGGACTTAAATCCCTCGTCCTCGATCCAGGCGCCGCGCTGCCCGGTGGCCGTGGCCGACGCGGACAGCCGGACCGGGCCAGCCGAGCGCCGCGCCCGGACGGTGATGGACGGGTACACCTGCTCGGACGTGATGTGTCCGCCCGCGTCCAGGACGAGGTCGGTCGCCCCGACGCGAAGGGAGTCTCGTAGGAGCAGGTGCGCCGCCCCACGTCTCCCCTCAATCTGGGATACGTTGCTCTCGGCCACCTGCCAGAGCGAGCCCCGAATGCTTCCGGTGAGGGTGTGCCCGCCCGCCCGCAGCGACTGCCGAAGCCGGACGTGGGCCCCGTTTAGTTTGACGCTCCACGTCGTGTCGAGTGTGGCGCCGGGGCGGAAGTCGAAGGTGTTCGAGGTCCACCGTGCCGACAGTGTGGTGGGGCGGTTCAGGCCCGGGAGAAGGGGACCGCGCAGCCGGGCCGTCAGGTCGTTCCGCACCGTTTTGCGCCGCGCGTTCGGGCTTCGCACGCTGCTACTGGCCAGCGGGAGGGCGTAGATCGACGAAAAGAACTCTGCATTCGGAAGGGGAACGGCCCCGCCGTAGGCCCCGATGCGGTAGAGGGAGGACTGGTCCGAGAGCTCCACGGTCCAGTCGTTGGTCTGGTACCGGAGCCGTCCCCAGATGCGCCGCTCGCCCTTCAGCCGACTGCCGTCGTACACCCCATCGGCCTTCCGGCCCCCAAACCCGAACGTCGCGTGCAGGAGGCCGGGCCGGCCGAACAGATCGAGCCGTCGTTTTTGGGAATGCCCCACCTCCACCGCGTGGAGCCCGCTGTTGTCGAACCGATAGCGGATCTCGGTGAGCGGCCGTTTCGGGTCGTACGCGCGCCAGGACGTGTGCACGCCCACGGCCCCGCCCCCTGGATCCACCCCGGCCCGGGGCGGGGTGAGAAAGGAGGGGGGCAGAAGCTCAAAGCGGGGCCGGCCCGTCAGGGGATGGTTGAACGAAAGGCCCTCGAACCAGAGCTGCACGCGGTGCGGCGCGAGGCCCTGCGGGCTCCAGCCGTGGGGCCACCCGTACTCCCCGAGGTCGTAGAGAAATCCGCCGGGCCGCTCGGCGAGGATCATCTCCACGCTCGTGTGCGGCAGGCGGCCGGGAATCGAGTCGGTTTGGCGGCGGCCGTACAGGCGGGGGGCGAAGTCGAGCGGGCGGAGAGATCGGTCCGACGGGTCCGTTGTGTCGGCCGGGGAGCGCCGCGTCGTATCGGCGGGCGGGGGCCGGGTCGTGTCTGTGGGGGCACGCTGGAGGGAATCGGGCGTAGCCGCGTCGGTGGTGTCGACCTGCCCGTGCGCGGCGCGGAGGGGACCAAGGGCCAGGCCAAGGAGGACCAGGGGCGCGAGCCAGGATGGGGCGGGTAGGCGTACGATGGAGCCGAAGGGAGCGGGCATAGCCGCGTCGCGTCAAGAGCGGGACCAACCGCGGTACAGATTACTCGTCCGGGAACAGTCCAAAGAGCCGACTCTCGATCTGGTTCAGCACGACCCGACGGTCGTCCGGGTCGTCGACGAAATCGAGCTCATCGACGTCGATAATGAGTTTCGGCCCGCGGTCGTAGTTCTCGATCCACTCCTCGTAGTGGCCTTGCAGGCGCTCCAGGTACTCGATCCGGATGGTGGATTCGAAATCACGGCCTCGATTCTGAATCTGGTCGACAAGCGTGGGGACGGACGCTCGTAGATAGATGAGGAGGGAGGGGGAGTGGAGATACGACGTCATGATCGCAAACAGATCCGTGTAGTTATCGTAGTCTCGGGCGCTCATGTGCCCCATCTCGTAGAGGTTTCGGGCAAAGATGTGGGCATCTTCGTAGATGGAGCGATCCTGCACGACCGACGTCTCCGCCTCCTCGATGCGCTGCAGCTGTTCGAAGCGCTTGGAGAGGAAAAAGACCTGAAGGTTGAAGGACCACCGACGCATGTCATTGTAGAAATCGGTGAGGTACGGGTTTTCGTCAACCTGTTCGTAGACGGTGTGCCAGTCGTAATATTCGCCGAGGACCTCGGTGAGGGCCGTTTTTCCGGCCCCGATGTTGCCGGAGATGGCGACGTGCTTCTTTGCGCGGGACTCCTCGTCGGGAAGATCTGCCATGAGAACGTCAATTGTGCCTCAGTCAGCCGAACAGCGTTGCAATCTAGGAGGGCGCAGGCAGAGTCACACGAGGCTTCGATCTCTTTTGTGCAAAGACGACAGGTGGGGACTACGACCACGACGATGAGGCCTCGCCCCCCTTGAAGGAGGACATCGAGTCGATAAAGGACCGCGTGGAGCGGGGATTTCGTCGCAGAAATCGGTATCCGCTGTATACGACCACACAAACCAGCACGAACACGAAGAATTCCGTGTTTTGCAGGGCCCGCATCGTGCCCAGGCCAAGGGGCACAAAGACGAGAGTCACGAGGATGAACGCGAGGCCATGGTACCACTGAAACTTTTGGAACCAACGACGCAGACGCGTCCAGAATCCACGCCCCCCGGACGAATCGGTCGAGTTGCCGGGGGAGTCTTCGTCGGCCATGCCAGGCGTTGCCCCCGCTACTACGGCGGTGGCCTTGGCGGAGCTTCCTGCGGCGGTTGTCGTTGTGCCTGTGGCGGTCGTCGAGGCGCTTCCTGCCGCCCCCACCCCCCCGGTGGTTCCGGAGGCTCCACTCCAGGAGCCCGAGGCGCCGCCCCCACCGAAGCTTCCGCCCCCGAACCCGCCGAAGCTGCTTCCTACCGATCGGAGGAGACCGGCGATGGAGCCGGCCCCAAATCCAAGCAATGCCCCGCCCGTGAGGGTCTGGTCCCACGCTCGGTACTGCTCCTCCGGCATCGCTTGGAGCTTCTTGTGGCCCCAATACGCGACGACCGGGTAGCCCAGGACGAAGAGATAGCCGATGAGTTTGGTCAGGAACTCAAGCCCGAGAGTCATCTCTCCGATGATGGCTCCCAGGAGCAGGCCGTAGAAGATGGCGAAAATCCAACCCAGACCAAAGAGCAAGTACCGAAAACAGCCCCCATCCATCACGAGAGACACGCCGAGAAGGACCGCCGGAAAGGCGAGCAGAAGCCCCAGCACGATCGTGATGATCGGGCCGAGAATGAAGATTCCGAGCAGGACCTCAATCACCGATTCCCCGACCGACTCCTCTTCCGGTGTGGGCGGCGCAGGGTCCTGGGCTGGGGCGTCCGTCGGAGAGTCCTGAGACGGGGCCTCCTGCTGGATGGTCTCGGACACGGGACGCTCCGCGGAACCCGCGGGGGCTGGATTTGACGTCCCAGAAAGTCCCCCGATCAAGGCCATCCCGCAGAGGAGGGCGACGAGGCGGAACGGCCTGAGAGGGCAGAGTGCAGGACACATGGATGGCAACAGCCGTCGTGCAGGGGCGATCAGCGGGGTCGAGGCCATCGACCTACTCGTCCTCGCGGCGGAGATGGTCGGCGAGTTCGTCTTCGTCGTCCGGGCGCGCCTCCAGCCCGTGCTCGTCGAGCACCCGCCCGCAGCGCTTAATGCCGTTGAGGAGCCCCTGCGTGAGCCGGTCGTCCTCGATGCCGCGCCGGATGTGGTCGGTCACGTCCGTCCAGGCCGCGCTGTCCACCTGCTCGTCGATGCC
>CAZMDV010000233.1:0-4618 GCA_964564875.1 uncultured Salinivenus sp. | reverse complement strand
AAATCAGGCAAACAACTTCACACTATTGTTCCGAACTAACAACTTCACACTGTTGCGTGCCACCCAAAGGCTTATCGTCTCCAGGCTTAAGACCTTCGGCGTCCTGCGATTCTCACTCCCTGCGCGATGGACTCGTTAGGCCGCTTAGGCCGCTTCTTCGCGGTGCGTCGTTTGCCCAAGGAATGAGGCACACGCAACCGAGCACAGAACACAAAACGCCCCGCGGTGCGCTGACACCACGGGGCGGAGTTGCAGACTGTTGCCCAGGGTGGATTCGAACCACCAGCCTCCCGGTCCAGAGCCGGACGCTCTGCCGATTGAGCTACTGGGCAGGGTTCAGTTGGTGTTCAGGTGTTTAGACATGGGCTCGGGCGCGAATCCATCCTCAATGCTCGGCATCACGGGACGGCCCGACCGTGAGATTGCGACAGGATATCGAAATGCGTCTTTCAGCCGCCCGGTTCCGAGGCGCCGGGGCGCGCCGACGGTTTGACGGATGCTTCACCGGGGGCGTCCCCTTCGGGGCCTTCTTCGTCGGCGCCTTCGTCCCGAGCGTCGGGACCGGCGTCGAACCACTTCTCGGCGGCGGCCTCGGTGCCGCTGCGGCCGTCGACCGCGTCGAGGTCGGCCCCGCGCCAGTCGGCGATCTGGCGGACAATTTTTGCCCGCACGTGCCGCTGCAGGGCACGGGCCTCGCCCTCCGCGTACGTGCTCGTGTCCACCGGATCGAGCACCTGCACGCGAATCAGCTCTGCGTCGGGATTGAACCAGATCGAATGCTTGGGGAGGGCTTGATGCGTGCCGTCGATGGCGATGGGCAGGACCGGCACGCCCTCCTCAATGGCAAGGCGGAAGGCCCCGTCGGAAAACCGGTGCACGCGTCCGTCCCGCGAGCGGGTGCCCTCGGGGAAAAACATGACGCTGCAGCGATTCGCCAGGTAGTTGCGGGCCGTCGCCAGCACCTGTGCCCGGCTCTTTTTGCTTTGCCGATCGACCGAAATGTCTCCGCTCAGGTGCAGGAGCCACCCGGCAAAGGGCAGGTCGAAAATTTCTTTTTTGGCCACCCACTTCATCTCCCAGGGCACCCGGGCGATGATGGGGGGGTCGGCCTGTGAGAAGTGATTGCCCACCACCACGTAGGGATTGCGGGGATCGTCGGGGTACGGGCCCTCGAATTCGATGTCCCAAAACGGGTTGACGTAGGTAAACGCCCGGCCCATGATGCGAAGCGTGTACCCGGCGTAGTAGAGCGCCGGGTCGCGATCAAGGAGGCGCGCCACGACCATGACCGGAACCCACAGGACAATGAGGGCCCCGATGGCGAACCAGACCCAGAGGGAGACGAGCACCGAGCGCATGGCGCAGGTCGGCCGGATGGAGGACGGCGTACAGTGGAGCCTATGCCCGATCCGGGGCGTTTGGTTCACTTGAGGCGCTCGCGGGCGCGGGGGCGCCGGCGTGAGGGAGCACGGGAGCGCCGGGTTGGAGCCGGCAACGTCGTGAGCGGGAAACAATCCGACAAATCTGCGTTGATCGGCATCAATCCGCGGCGCTCCGCGTAGAGGGGTCTTGCGGAAGCACCCACGCTCTCTCCCATTCCCCAGTCCCCCGCGTGCCCGACCCGTCCGACGTCCTTAAGTACTTCCACGAGGAACCTGCGCTTTTGGAGCCGGTGACGCCGGACGCCGATCCCGACGCGCGCCGCCGCGACGACCGGTCGGAGCTGCCCGACGGGGTGTCGGTCCCGCTGGAAGACCTGCTCGACACCCGGGACGTGTACCGCGGCTACCTTGCCGGCACCAACCACGCAGACGACGCGGTCGGCGTCACGACCCTCCGGGCGCCCGACGCGTACGTCCCGCCACTGCTGGAGGCGCTCGGCCGCTCGTGGTGGGCCCGGTGTACGGCCCCGGAGGCGGTCGAGGCGCTCGGCGAACGAGCGGTGCGACGCGTTCTCCGGGGGCCGACCAACACGACCCTCCTCGTAACGGCGGCCACGCCGGTTTCTACGGAACGGATTACCGCGGTGGCGGGTAGGGCACCGCGTCGCGCAGCCGAGGACTTGCGAGCCCTGCTCGACGACGCGCACGTCGTCTTCTTCCCCGAACCGGCCCACGACGGCCACGACTGGGGCTTCTTCTCCGCTGTCCCGATGCGCGACCGGCTCGTGACGGCCTTCCGCAATCACCCGACCGACGAGACGCGCCGGTTCGTTCTTCCCTATCAGAAAGCACGTTCTGAGTCCAAGTTCTACTTCGACGAATGGCAGCTGACGGCGTCGCCGCTCCCGGACTACATCGAGGAAGTGTAAGCCCTGTGGAGGACGCTGGTCACGAGCCGTGGATGGAGCGGTGCCTGGAGCTGGCGCGCGAGGGAGCCGGGACGGTGAGCCCCAATCCCATGGTCGGTGCGGTCCTGGTGGGGCCGGACGGCAGCGCCCTGGGCGAGGGGGCCCATCGAGCCTATGGCGGCCCGCACGCGGAGGCCCGTGCCCTCCAATCGGCCGAGCAGCGACACGGCCGCGAGGCGCTCCGCGAGGCCACCCTGTACGTCAACCTTGAGCCCTGCAGTCACCACGGCAAGACGCCGCCCTGCACCGACCTCATCGTCGAGAAGGGCATTCCGGAGGTCGTCGTAGGCACCATCGATCCGTTTCCGAAGGCACAAGGCCGTGGCATTCGACAGCTGCGCGGGCACGAGGTGGACGTGGAGGTGGGCGTCCGTGAGCACGCCTGCCGCCGCCTCAACGAGGCCTTCTTCCACCACGTCGACACCGGTTGGCCGCTCGTGACCCTGAAGGTGGCCCAGACGCTGGACGGCCGCATCGCCACCCGCACCGGCGACAGCCAGTGGATCACCGGCACAGAGGCCCGCACGCTCGTCCACCGCTGGCGGGCCGAGCTGGACGGCGTGCTCGTGGGCCGCGGCACGGCCCGCAGCGACGACCCGCGCCTCACGGTGCGCCACGTGGACGGCCCCCAGCCGCTGCGCCTCGTCCTCGACCGCACCGGCACCCTCTCGCCCGACCGCACGCTCTTCACGGACGACCACACCGACCGCACGGTGGCGGTCGTTGGCACGGACCGGCCCGCCCCTGCGTACGCCAACCGGCTGACCGAGGCTGGAGGCACGGTCCTGCCCATCCCCGAGACCGACGACGCGCACCTCGACCTCTCGGCCCTCTTGCGGCGCCTCGGCACCGACGCGGGCCGGGACGCGGAGCCGCTCCAGTCGCTCCTCGTGGAGGCCGGGCCCGGGCTCGCCACAGCGCTCTTCCGCCAGGACCTCGTGGACCGATTCTTCTGCTTCGTCGCGCCGAAGGTGGTGGGCGAGGGAACCCCGGCACTCCGTGACCTCGGCGTCACCCAGATGGACGACGCCGTTACCTTCGCCGAGCAGACGTGGGACACGGTGGGGGACGACGGACTGCTGCGGGGCTACCTGCGGGCAGTGTAGTGGTCGGTTGATCCTCATTTTTGGTGTGTCAAGCTGGTCTCAAAGCCCACCCTACGGCACGTCATTTCGGGCGCAGCCGAGAAATCCCCCGAACCCAACCACCTGGTCCTGGGAGGTTCCTCGACGTTGCTCGGAACGGCCTGCCCCGTGGATTTTGAGATCGCGTGCCTGTTCATACAGTCGCGCTCGCCACTGCTCGATTCCTGGGCTCCTGGCGCCCCGCCCGGACGCTGGAACAGAGGCACCCCGGCCCCGGTGCTGCACACTGTCTTCGCTCGTTCCGCACAGCTTTCGTCCACAATGCTTCACCGGACGTGCTGCCTGCTCGTCGCTATTCTCGGTCTCGGCCTCGGCGCAGCGCCCTCGCTCCCCGCCCAGCCTGCATCCGCCCCCGCACCGGTCGACACCTCGCTGTACCGCGACCTCGACGCCCGCATGGTGGGCCCCACGCGCGGCGGTCGCGTGACGGCCGTGGAGGGCCACCCGGCCCATCCGCACACCTTCTACATGGGCGCCGCGGGCGGTGGGGGCATCTGGAAGACGACGGATTACGGCGAAACGTGGACCGTCCTGACAGACGGGAAGGGCCTGCGGAGCACCGCCATCGGGGCCCTGGAGGTGCCTACCTCCGACACGTCGGTCGTCTACGCCGGAACGGGGTCGGAGTGCATCCGCGCCAACGTGACGACGGGCCGGGGCGTCTACAAGTCGACCGACGGCGGCGACTCCTGGCGATTCGTGGGGCTGGAGAACGCCGGGCAGATCGGCGCCATCAAGACCCACCCGCAGAACCCCGATCGCGTGTTTGTCGCCGCGCTCGGCCACCCCTTCGGCAAGAATGAGCAGCGGGGCGTCTTCCGCTCCACGAATGGCGGGGAGACGTGGGAGAAGGTGCTTTACGCGTCCGACTCCACCGGCGCCGCGGACCTCGCGTTCCACCCGGAGAATCCCGACGTCCTTTACGCGTCGATGTGGCGGGCCGAGCGCAAACCGTGGACCATCATCAGCGGCGGGGACAACGGCGACGGTCTCTACAAGTCGACCGACGGCGGCGACACGTGGACCCGGCTCCAAAACGGTCTCCCCACCGGCCTCGTCGGCAAGATCGACGTGGCCGTGACGCCCGCCGCGCCGGACCGCGTCTACGCCCTCGTGGAGGCGC
>CAZMDV010000232.1:0-4634 GCA_964564875.1 uncultured Salinivenus sp. | reverse complement strand
CGTATTTGTTTTGATCTACTTAGGTCCGCAGGGGTCAATTGATGATGTCTCGCTGGGGCGGCAGAAACATCCCTCTGCTCACAGCGGAGACCGTCGAATGCCCCACCGTAACTACAGGATTAGACGCCGCGTTTTGCCGAGCGCCTCGCATGGCCTGGGCCGGACCCTTCAGTCATGGGCCGGCGTGTAGGGGACCGCGACCATGCGGTGGACCTCCCGCAGGGTCGTCTCGTCGTTTTGAATTGGGGAGACGACCGAGAAGTGCGCGCGAAGGGCCTCGATTTTGCTCCGGTTCGCGGTCGGGTTGGTGATCTCTCCGGCCGTTGGGCCCACGAAGCGCACGTCAAAGTAGCCCAGCCGCACGGGGCTTCCGCCGGTGTCGGACCCGTTTTTCGACCGGTTGAGCTGGTAGAGAACCCGCTCCTCGTCCCCGACCATCTGGGTGTCGGCCTCCGCCAGGTCGTAGGTGACCGTCGTATCGGCCCCGCCAATGGACCTTCGGTAGTGGAACGTAAGGTCCTTCAGGACCGCTCCGGTCGGGGACGCGTCCTCGGACTGGCGGACCGGATCGGAAAAGACCGTATCGCTCTCGCTGATGTTTTGCCCCATCGCTTCGAGGTCCTCCTCGATCCACGTGGCGAAGGATTCGGCCCCGCCCAGCGCGCCGCTCCGCCCCACCTGTGCGATATTTGCGTTGGTGGTGCGCATCTGGACGGAGATCAAAATCAGCACCACCGTCGTCGCGATGAGGGAGGCCACCAGGTTGTCGTAGATAAAAGCCATAACGGCACCTCGGTCGACTTGAAAGGAATCAGAAGCTGTTTGATAGATGGATATTCAGCCGAGACACAGCGGCCGGGTACTCCTGGGCGGCCATAGACAGTCCGCCAAACAGCCTTTCAACTCAGAGGACACATCTCTCAGGACACGCGCCTCCGAAAAGCGGGCCTTACGGGTAGGAAAGGACCTCCGAGTAGGTGATTGGCTCCGGGAGGCGAGGGCCCTGGCTGCCGGAAGGGACGTCCTGGACGGTGATCACCACTTCCTTCCGGCCGGTGGGCGCGGTGCAGGCCCCACTGCTTGAGGCCCGCTCCATGTTGGCGCACACGTAGTGGACCTCGATCTCGACGTCGAACCAAAGCGGATCGCCGGCGAGGGGAAAGGGCACCCTCCCGCTCGTCCCGTGAAACTCCTCGACGGTGTTGCAGTCGATGCCCGTCCCGCCGGGATACAGCTTGCAGTCCCCCGCGATGCCGAAGCCACTTTCCGGCGCAAACTCGCTGGTGGAAACGATCGTCTCTTCCGGCACCCCGAGCGTCGCGGCGTCGAACGTTCGCGCCCGCACCACCTCCATCGTTTGCATCCCCACCCCCAGGGCCATCTGCTCCATCTCCGCCTTGTAGGCCTGGGACTGGCTCCGGGCGCTGGCCCGCATCTGATTGTAGCTAAAAAGCACGGCGGCCGCCAGGGCCACCAGCGCAAGAAGCGTCTGTCTCATCGGCAGGTGCAGGATCTATTCGCAGTACGACTGTTTTTCCAAAGCCTCGCCGCCAAGCCCTCCGCCTCCGGGCTTGCCCCCCCAGCTAGGCTCCGGACCTACCCATCCTCCGACCGGATCAGTCGCCCGCTCCGGTCGGTGATCTCGACGGTGCTGGTCTTCAGGGACGGAAGGAGGTCGACGTACTTCAGGAGCTGATCGGTGTTGTATTGGACGGCGTTTCCGCCGTTCATGTCAAACTCCTCGTCCTCGACAAACGCGGTGTTCTCCTGCAGAAGCAAAGCCCCGTTGATGTTGCGGGTATCACCGCCCCCGTTGATCCGAACCGATCCGCCGTCCGACACGAACACAGGCCCGTGCCACTGGTCACTCCCGTTGACCCGAAACTCGCCGGTCACGTAGAGGATGCCGCTGTTCGCTTCCCCGTTTTGCTCGAAGTCCTGGGCCCGGCAGTCGTCGCAGAGGACCACGTCCTCATCCCCCGTGGCCGCCGTGATACGGCTCTCGACGCTGTCGAGCTTCGAGAGCACCCAGTCGTCGTGCTCCCTATAGCGGCTGTGGACGTCGCAGTGCTCGGCGCTTTCTCCGCCCATCCCGACAACCTCGTCGTCGAACTCCTCACAAACCGGATCGGTGTCCTGGTCCTGCGGAAGCGAGATGCCGGCCCGGTCCTCCCGCCCGCCGACGTCGACCCCGGAGACGCAGGGGTCCCCGCTGCAGCCGCCCCCCGACACGTCGAAGGTCACCGGCTTACTTGCGGTAATTGCGTTGAAGAGGGCGCTTACGGCCGTGTCCTTCACCGCCGTGCCGGTAATCTGGTACGTACTAGACCGGTAGGTCCCCTCGGCGGTGACCTTGACTTCCTTCGAGCCCCCACTGGTCGTGGTGTCGAACCGGAGGCGGTAGGTTCCATTCTCGCGGGTCCCCTCCCGGCTTTCCGCTCCGATCGTGTTGAAGCGGCGCTTGATCTCACTGATGCCGTCGTTGAACACCGAGCGCGCGATCTGGCGCGCGATCACCTCCCCCTGGCGCTCGTCCTGACCCTCACTGATGTCCTGGGCGGTCTGAGCAGCCTGTTGTGCGAACGCGGCGAATCCGAGCAGTGCCGCAGAGACGACAAGAAGAGCGTACTTTCCCATAGGACTACCTCTGAGTTTGGAAAAAGATCAAGCGAGAAGGTAATCGCCAGCCGGGCCTTCACAAATCGGATCGCCGAAAAGGAGGCCAAAACGGTCCTCCGCTGACGGTATGCCAAGATCTCCGCAAAGAACGTGCCCATCGCTGATCCTGCCGCCAGCGGCCAGACACGCGGCCATTCCGGCCGGTGGACCGGCGTGTCCCACCCATCCGTTACGATTATATACGAAGGTCCGTCTTTTCCTCTTCCACCTTCGCAGCAGGCGTTAAAGACGACTATCATGGGTTTCGACGCTGGTCCCTAACGCAGCTTCAGACAGTCTCTCTGGGGTAGAGTCGTTTTTCCACGTTTGCGTCCCCGTCTTTGTCTTGCAGTGCGGAACTTTTGTACTTCCGACCTTGCCGACCAGCAGCGGGCCCTTGGCGAGCCCGTAATTCCACCTACCCACTACTGGCGGCGACCGTCTCCGAGAAGCGCGAGGTCGTTAGCGGCCTCTCCTACGCGCTGAAGACGGGCGCCAGTGGCGAGATCTGTCCGGAGACGCTCCTAGACTGGGGAACTGTCCATGACCCCTTCAACGGCGGAGGCGCAATGGCAACTTGGAAGCAACCGACGACGCCCACCACCGGCGCTGGCGAAAGCCGCCGGGGCGCGGTGGGCGTCACAGCCGCAAACATTGTCAATCGACAGAGGCAAGAGGTTTGCAGAGCGAGGTTCTTCTTCTCCGTCCCTAGCACTTGCGGGTCGTCGGCAGATACGACGGAGACCCCTTTTCCGAATGGACCGGCGGAACTGGGGGGTAGACCGTCAATGTCGTCAAGAAGGCCGACGACGACGGTTCCCTCCAGGTGCCACCGCACCGCTGGGTCGTCGAGCGTCCCTCTACTTGGAATGATGAAGTGCCGCCGACTGGGTCGTGATTTTGAGCACCGAGCCGGGAGCGTCGTCGGGGTTATCCCCGCGGCGATGCTCCACACGGCGATGCTACGCCTACTGTGCGGCGGATTGCCCCCTGCGCGTCGACGTCGCAAACAGGCAATATTGAGAGAAGAGACTCCTTCATCGTCGCACCTGCCCCGTTTTGAGTTCACCTTTTTGGTCTTGTCCCGACCATACTTTTGTTTCAAGATATTTTAATACTGTAGAATCAAACCCGGTACGAACGTATGCGTGTTCGAAATGCCCTTGTGTGGCAAAACTTGCCTGACAATAGGGCAATCTTTTTCCCCACCAGTTGCCGGAGGCAAACAGGAAAAGCACCGACGCTCGGCTCCTGCCCACCCTCGGTAGACGCGACCCCGCCACCAGACAGAAGAGTTTTCAGATGCTGCGACGCGTCTCCACCATACTTGCTCTGGTCGTTGCTACGGTCCCCTTTGGCGTACCCTTTGGCGCACCCGCCCCGGTCGCTGGGGTCGCTCAGGATCTCCCCGATTGGGCAGAGCCAATTTCCCCGCCTCCAATTGAAAAACGCCCGCCACAGGCACAGCCGCCGGGCGAAAGACCCGGCAGAATGGACAGGGACCTCAGGTCGCCTCCTTCGACCCAAGGAAAGAATCCCTCGCGCCGGGCAGGCCCGACGAACACGGGGAGATTGTCCCCACCAGAAGAGTGCAGCAGCAGCGATGACTGCCCCGGAGGGCAGGTATGCTGTGCAATTGGGGGTGGGGGGAAAACTGAGTGTCGCGACACCTGCCCCGGCGGGGGGGGTGAGGAGGTCCCCCTCAGCCCCACCGCTGCCCTTCTCCTTTCTCTTTTCGGGGCTGGATACGGGGCTTACAGGTTGCGCGGGGATTCGCCCGGAGCACCCCAATTAAGCGGGAGTTCGTCGAGCCTGTAGCCCGAACGTGCCTCGCAGGCGTGGTGCAGGTGCAGACAGTCGCGCATAGGAGGCCTGCTTGAAAAGACAGAAATAGGAGAGGCCGGGCCTTGGGAGCCATTCTCCAGAGTCACAGACGGGAACGCTCCGTGCACAGACGGGGAAGGAAATTCGCCTTA
>CAZMDV010000231.1:0-4645 GCA_964564875.1 uncultured Salinivenus sp. | reverse complement strand
CTCTAAGAAGGCGGCGGACGGAGGCGTGTTGAAGGGAGCGATGCCCACCCCTTTAATAGCGAACATCATGAGCAAAAACATCACGAGGCTCCCTAAAGCGCCGATAACTGCTGACTTAATCCACTTCATTTTTGGTGCGTCGATTGTGTGAAGAAGAACGCAGGGTGACGGGCGAGCAGGGCCTCTCCTGCTTCACCACAGGTATATGGTCCATGGGCGTTCGAAGCGTTACGACCACCCGCCGCCCCGACTCCAGACCTGCCCTCATTCGACGGACAGGCCGAGCGCAGACGGGGAGAAGTGGAGCACGTAGCCGCAGTATTTGCACACGACGTTGATCATAGGCTCCTCGGAGGCGTTCTCGTGGGTGGTGGGGAGGAGGGTAATCTCTTCCTGGACCACCATATTGGAGGCCCCACACAGGGGGCACTGCGGGGGTTGCGCCCGGGACCGGAGATGGTTGGCAACCGCGCGTTGCTGATCGGGTGTTAAGGGCATGAGGGTTCGGGGGAGGAGGAATGAAAGAACATTGCGAGGTGGTGACAGGCTTTCAGGGTGTAACGCCTCGACGACGGGGATCGACCCAATTTATGGTTCTCGGTGTGCTATCCTGTCAATTGGGCAGGCCATGGAGCCTGGCACTCTTTTCGCAGGAGGAATGGGCACATGCGTCGGATGGTTGGCGCACCCACCGAGATGTTTGAACATTTTCGCCCCACCGGTTCGAACAGCACTCTTTTGGTATGGTAGCCCAACAACACTATCAGCGCCTGAAGCACCTGTACGCGGCCGCCCCGGCCGAAAATGCGACCGGGCCCGTGGACATCTCGTACGGGTACGCCGGGATCGTCGGAGTCATAGAGGGGAGTCCCGGCGACAGCGTGGTGAACCGGGTGCCCCATCAGCGCCTGCTCAGCGACGCTTCGTCCCTGGCGGCAGGGTCCGTCGAGAAGGAGGGAGTGCTCGCCATGGTCCGCTTCAATCTCAGTGTGAATCAGCCCGACTACCGAGGCTCTGTTCAGGCGACCGCGGAGGTGGTCCTTGCCGAGCCCCCCCGATATCACGTCCGTGCTACGCTTCTGAGCGAGGAAGGAGAGGAACTGGCGGAGGCCCTCGCTTTCTTTGAGCCGAGCGGAGAGGATCTCCCGCCCGATCCGGCCCCTGAGGCCGAGGAGAATCCCGTTACACCCCCACCGGCCCCGTTCATGCCCATCCACGTCACTCAGTACGGCACCCTGTGTCTGAACTAGGACAGGAAAGAAGCGGGCGGGCGAAGGTCGCTCCGGCTGGCCCTCGCGCGGTGCACCCTCACGTCGACTCCTGATACCGATCGACGAGGGCGGAATGACGCTGGCCCCGTGCCAGGGCTTCGGCCCCGTCCCCACTAAAATCGGCAAGATGATCGATGGGCCGGGCCGCTAGGCGCTCGGCGGCAGCGGCGGACCGCCCGTCCTGCTCATTGTGCAGCGACCACTGAGCGTGCCGGGCCGTGTACGCGAGCTCAAGAGCATCTCCCAGTGTGCGTGCAAAGCGGCGAGCCCCTGCCTGAAGGACATCGGGGCCGTCCGCCTGGGCACTCCGAAACCACTCGGCGGCGGTCTGGAAGGCATCGAGTGCGGACCGGACGGCCCGTCGAAGCTGCGGGGCCTCGGCGGCCACAAGGCAGCGCTCAAACTCGTCGCCGATGGGGCCCAATCCACCGACTCCTTCCACTGTCCGGAGAAGGTCCAGCGCGAGCACATTCGTTGTCCCCTCCCAAATCGGGAGCACCTGTGCGTCGCGGAGGAGCGGGGGGAGGCCGGTGTCCTCCACGTACCCTGCCCCACCGAAGGCCTCGATCGCTTCACTCGTGCCAGAGACTGCCTGCTTGGCCGTCGTGAGCTTGGCGATGGGGGTGAGAAGGCGAAGGAGAGCCCGGTCTGTCTCGTCGGCATCGCCCGTCTCTCGACGACCCAGGAGCTCGGCGAGCCGGAACGACAGGTGCAGCATGCCCTCCAGGCGGGCCTGCAGGTCGGCGAGCGTCTCCTGATGAAGCCGGTGGTTGATAATCGCGTCGCCGAAGGCCTCGCGCTTTCGGGAGTAGTCCCGCGCGAGGGCTAGTCCGCGCCGGAGGTACGCCGCCGCTGTGATGGCATTCCAGGTGCGGGTGACGGTGAGCATGGGCGCGATGTGGCGGGTGCCATGCCGGAGCTCGTCCGCGACCGGGTGGGCGACGACGCCGTCGAGATGAAGTTCGGCGGTGGGGAGCTTCCGGGTGCCTAGCTTGTCCTTGAGCCGATTCACGGAAAGACCCTCCACTAGGGTGTCGTCCTCACGGACGGGGACGTAGAAGAGCGCCAGGCCCTCGCTTCCGGCTGGATTGTCCTCGGGGCGGGCCAGCGCTAGCGCTATGTTGGCCGTGATGGCGCTGGTGAACCACTTTCGGCCATAGAGGCGCCACGTCTCGTCTTCGTCGCGCCGCGCCGTGGTGCGGGTATTGCTCACGTCGGATCCGCCCGATACCTCCGTCATCCACTGGCCCGACGTCCAGAAAGCGTCGGGGTCGCGGGCCGTGAGGTGGGGCACTGCCTCCTCCACAAGAGACTCATTGCCGTGGTCCAGCAAAGTCCGGGCGGCCCCGTCCGTCATCGCTAGGGGGCACCCGTACATGTCCGTGGACGGGATGAAAAGGTAGGCAAGTGCCATTTGGTGAATGCGGCTGTGGGGGCCGTGGGCCTGCTCGTAGGCCGTTGCCACCACGCCACCCTCAGCCGCGATTTCTTTGGCTCGGCGCCATACATCAGTCAGCTCAATCTGATCTGCCCGACGCCCCCAGGGGCCCCAGCGAGTGAGGGTAGGTTCATTCGGAAGGTCGTCCTGCTGGAGCGCGTATAGCTCCCCTCCAGCGCGCTCGCCCATGGCGCGCAGGCCCGGCTCGACGGCGGCGTGCACCTCCTCGGGGAGCCTGCGGTGGAGGTAGCTCCGGAGCACCCGATCTGTGTCGTATTGATTGCCCAACTCGGGGGGCGACTGCACCGCGTCCGGTTTCATGGCTCGGGAAGGGATTTAGGGACAAGGGGGCGAGAATAAAAATACGTACGCGGAGGCCACCCGTTCGGAACCTCTGAAATGATGGACCGTGGCGGGGGCCAGCGTACTACACAGCTTCGTCTGTCCTCATACTCCGCCCTCAACTCGTCGACGCATGATCCCCATTCGGTCCGTCTGGCGACGCCTGCTCAGTGGAAGTGCGCTCCTGCTCGTCCTGCTGCTCGGCGTCGTTGGCCTCCGGACGTGGCAGGTCGAAACGCGCCAGGTAAAGACGGATCCCACCACCCTGCAGGTGCCCGCCGACGCCCCGCGGCACCTTGCCCGGGCCCTTCAGGTCCGGACGCGTACGAATCGGGACCCCACTCGACTCGATTCCTCCGCGTTCCAGATGCTTTACGAGTACTTTGGGAGGGCCTTCCCCCAAGTGCACGCGACGCTCGACACGGCGCACGTCAACGGTCTGAGTCGGTTGTACATGTGGAAGGGGCGCGATCCGTCCCTCCCCCCGATCGTCCTGATGGCCCACGTCGACGTGGTGCCGATCGAGGACTCGTCGCAGTGGCGCCATCCGCCGTTTGGGGGACAAAGCGCCGACGGGTACATCTGGGGACGCGGCGCTCTTGACGATAAGGCGAGCGCCGTTGGCATCCTGGAAGCCATCGAGACGCTTTTGACGCGCGACGTGACGCCCCGACGCACCGTGCACGTAGCGCTGGGGCACGACGAGGAAGTAGGCGGGACCCGTGGAGGGAAGGCCCTGGCCGAGCGCATCACGGCGGACGGCGTGTCCCCGGCCCTCGTGGTGGACGAGGGCGGCGCCATCACACGAGGGGCCCTTCCGGGCCTCAACGACCCCCTCGCGGTCGTAGGGGTGGCGGGGAAGGGATACCTCAGCCTCGAACTAACCGCCGAACAGCCCGGCGGCCATTCGTCCGTCCCGCCCGACAGGACCAGCATCGAGGTCCTCAACACGGCGCTGTCCCGGTTGCGCGCCCATCCGTTGCCGTCCCGCCTCTCGGGGGTGGCGGGTACGATGTTTGACTACCTCGCGCCTGAGGTGAATCTTTCCATGCGGGCGATCCTGGCCAACCGTTGGCTCTCGGCGCCCGTCCTCCGGTGGGTGCTGAGCCGCCGTCCCGCCACCCGGGCTGCGATTCGCACAACCACGGTGCCGACGCGGCTCGACGCGGGCGTCAAGGACAACGTGGTTCCCACCACCGCCCGCGCCGTGGTGAATCTTCGGATCTTGCCAACCCAGTCCGTCCAGTCCGTGGTGGATCACGTTCAGGAAACCCTGGAGGGGCTTCCCATCCAGATGGAGCGCCTGCAGTCCAACCCGCCCCCGCCCGTGTCCGAGGTCGAAAGCCCGGCGTTTCGGATGCTCCAGCGGACGATTGGGCAGGTGACGGCCGATTCGGTCGTCGTGGCGCCGTACCTCGTGCCCGGCCGGACGGACAGTGACTACTACGCCGATGACAGCGACGCCGTGTATCGTTTCGTGCCGTACCAGCTCGCCCCTGAAGATCGGAGACGGATCCACGGGCCGAACGAACGCATTGCCATCGAGGACTACCGAACCGTCGTTCGGTTCTACATGCAACTGATCCGCAATGCC
>CAZMDV010000230.1:0-4656 GCA_964564875.1 uncultured Salinivenus sp. | reverse complement strand
GCCTCTCGGACCCCTTCACCGTCTTTGCCACCCACTCGGACCACGTGGTCGAGATGCCCCCCGACGCCCGCCTCCTGGCATCCAACAAAACAGGGGTGCAGGCCTTTCGGCGAGGTCAGATCTACGCCACGCAGTTTCATCCCGAGTATGACCTCCGGACGGCCGAGGCAATGATCCACTCGAAACAACTGTCCGACTCTGCCATCCAGCGGGCCCTCGACACCTGCACCGAGGCAAACGTGGAGGCTGCCCGGTCGGCCACACGCATTTTCGACAATTTCCTCGAGCACGTAGCCGTTACGGCCTACGACGCCTCTCCGTCCGCGGCGAACGCGTGACCTTGCTCTTGTCTCTCGCTTTTTTGTGCTATGGCCTTTCCGCCCCTCACGAAAGACGACATCCGGACGCACACCGCTGGCGGGTCCTTCGAGCGCGGCCAGCAGTACCTCTCGAACGATGCGGTGCGGTCGCTGAAGCAGACCGACGGGCACACCCTGAAGGCGAAGGTGCAGGGCAGTGACGTGCACCCCTACCTTGTGACCATCCAGTTCGACGCGGACGACATTACGGACGTCGAGTGTACGTGTCCATACCACGGAGGCACCTGGTGCAAGCACATCGTCGCGACGCTGCTGAAGGTGCTGGAGGCGGGATCTGTGCCGAAAACCGATTCCGCGGCTGTGGCCGAGCTCGTGGGCGATCTGGACCGGGATGGCCTCATCTCTCTCGTGGAGCGCCTCGTGGAGCACGATCCGCGCCTCCTCGATCAGATCAAGCGAGAATCGGCCCGCCTTTCGGACGCGGCGTAGCGGGCTGCGCTCCGCTATTCTGATGGGCGAGCCGTTCGTAGCGGGGCACCCCATCGGGGGGTCGAGCCCCCAACATGATGACCCCGTCCGTCAGACTGCGGCTGGTCGGCGCCGGAGCGCTCGTCAGGCAACGCCGCGGGACTTGACCGATCTCACTCGGAGGCGAGCCCGGGTGGCCTCTCTCCGAAACGCTCGACTCCCACGACCTCGTACAGGGCTCTCCGTCTCGATGACGAGGCCACAGGGGCCAGGGTGCGCCGCAAGAAGACACGCGTTGTCCCGCTCCGGGGCGTCTTCAGGGTTGCTCGCAGAAACGGCGGGGCCCTACGCGACGGGAGCCGAGCCGCTTCGTCGCCCGAAGTCACCTCGTGGAGTTTTTTCCGCGTTCGCTCCTGCTGATTATCGTAGACGTGCCACGTGATGGTCCGGCGCACCGAATCGGGAGCAAGTCCGTACTTCGCGCGCAGGTCGTGGAAGGTGAGCCTCCCCTCCCGAACGGCAAACCGGTCGAGTCCCCCGCCCCAGTGAAGATAGGCCTGGGCGATGGAGTCGCGCCGCTGCATCAGCGTTCGCAGCATGTAGTCGGCAACCTGGGAGGACGAATAGTCCGCAGTGGCGACGATCGCTTCCAGGTCGAATTCCGAGAAATGACGCACCTGCTTCGCGGCCCAGAACGCATCGGCCGGGTCGCACCGCCTAAACGCCGGATTGGGCCACTTCGGACGCCACTCAGTGGGCTCGAAACGGTCTGCTCCGAAGCGGCCTACCGCCGGCCACTCTGGAAACGACTTGTCGGCCCACTCCCCGCCACTCAGTCCGAGCGTTCCCATCCGCTTAAACACTTGCCCCAGCTCAAGAACGTGCTCGTGCCCTACCCAGCGGGGATTCGGGGTCGCCCCTCCACTTCCGAGCGTCAGGTGCAGGTCGGCTAGGTAGTGCCGCACGAACCGACGTCCCTCCTCACGCACGCCCACGTCGAGCGTGTGGCGACGGTCGATGTTAGCGTGGTTGATCCAGGCGGCGATCACCTTTAGTCCCCGGAGCTCGCGGCGCGCCTCGTGCGGAAACACGTCGTTGCCGTCGTCGGGGCGGGTGCCGTGGAACGAGAACGGTCCGAGGCGGCGCTCGACGCCCGGAATCCGAGTCACCAGAACGCGGTACGTACTGTCGGGGGGCTGATGCGCCCGCGCCAGGAGGCTGTCGACATCCGTCTCTGTGACGCCGGTGTCGGGGGACGCGACCAAGCGGTCGGCCCGGATGGACTGGAGCCAGTGGTGCGGCACGTTGTACCCGAGTGCGTATAGCAGGCGGCTGCTGATCATTGCCGCCCCCGTGGCCATTTCGGGGTGGGCGGGCGCGTCGAAGAGAAGGTTGAACCGGCGGTCCGTCGCATCTGTCACGACCGCCCGGGGAAGGCCCTCCCGCCGAACGACGCGCACGACGCGCCAGGGGGCCCGCATTGACGGTCCCGGCGTTTTGTTCGGTCCCCGTCGCAGCTCCGCCTCCGTCATGGGGAAGCGGTAGTGGCGATTCGCGTACCACGAGGAGTTCGGGACGCCGCCCACCGTGTTCACATTCTGTGCCGGGCCCGTATGTTTTCCCGGAGATCCGAAGGTGCGTTCCAGAAACTCAAACGGCCCTACTCCCTCCGCCGCCGGCTGCGGCTCGGGAAGCGGCATCTCCATGCGGTCGGGATCCGTCCACAACGGGTCGTCGGACAGGAAGCGCTGTGCGGCAGCGGGCGCCGCAAGGGTTGGGCCTAGGAGGGCCAACAGAAGAACGACCAGTCCGCGTCGGTTCATGGGAGCCACGGGCGGCACGTCCGAACAAACGACGCTTGCTTTTGCAGCGATGCTAAAAGAGAGAGCCGAGGTCCAGAATCACTTGCATCCCCTCGTCACTGCGTGCGAGATCGATTCGGCCGAGCGTCTTCCCGTCCTTCCGGTACCGAAATCCAACCCCATATCCGACGCGCAGCCCGCCCTCGCCGAGGCTCCCCATGTCGTTGAACACGTGTCCGGCATCGGTGAATAGGGCCATGTCAAGCTGATGCCAGACCTGACACCGCACCTCCGCGTTGACCAACGTCACGTTGCGATCGCGGAACCGGCCACTCTCGTAGCCGCGGAGCGATCGCGATCCACCAATCGACTGAAGGCGGTAGAACGGCACCTCTCCCCTCCCCGACTGGGTAAAGGAGGCAAACTGGCGAAAGGCGAATCCGTGGAGGAGCCCCTCGTCGATAGGGACGAACTCGCGCGCGTCGAGCGTGTAGCGCGTGAAGCCGAACCGGTCGGACCGGGTGTCGACATTATGGCTGATTTCAGTGGACAGGTAGAATCCACGGGAGGCTTCAAGCGACACGCTCCGCAACCGATTCTCCGTGGGTGCAAAACGGTGTCCGAAGGCGCGTTGGGAGGGGGCATCGCGCGAATCGTACTCGAAGAAAGCCCCAACCATCAGGTGGTCGATTCCCTCCTTTGTCCCCGGAAGGTCGTCCCCGAAGCGCTCTCTCACCTGGGGGTCATCCCCGCGCCCCTTCCCGATTCGATTGAATTGGTACGCGAGATGTCCGCCGACCAGCATGCTTTCCCCCAACGAGCGTCCCCCGAGGGCCCCGAAAAGCCCCTCGTTTAGCCGGAATGTCGATTGGTTGGCTTTCTCGCTACCGGCCCCGATTCCGAAGAACTTCTCCTCGGGCCGGTGCTGGTAGCGTGCAAATGCGTAGCCCACGTAGCGGCCGCGTTCGATTCCGAAGAGCCCCTCGCTCCTATAGTAGCGATTCAGGCCACCCACAGCTTCGAAACTGAGCAATTGGTCGTTCCCGCGAGCGAAGGGGGGCTCGTAGAGAAGCCCCGACGTGAATCCCCCACTTGTTCTTCCAAACACGGGTCGGAGGCCCGTCAGGCCCAGTTCCGGGATCTCCAGAGCGATCCGGTTCGCGATGATGGAGATTGCCGGTTTCACGACGCTCCGATCCACCTTCTCAAAAAACCCGCGTTCGGGAGCCTGGCCGCCCCGTGCCTTCGACCGCCGCATGCGACGCAGACGCTCTGCCCGATCCAGGCTCTCGTCCGGGGCTCCCCGCAACGACGAATCACGGACTGTTTCGCCCTCCCCAGTCGCGGGGGTCTCCGGAATCGTTTGGGCAGAGGCACAGTACCCGGTCCCCATTAGTCCAGCGCAGAGGAGGCATAGCAGGATGGGTGCGAGGCACGGACGGCGCTTTGCGCAGCTGCAAAAGGGCTCAAACATGAACAAACTCAATTGCACTTCGCGCGATCGACCGGTGCTACGATCCCCTCCACAGTGCACGCTGTGGCGTGCGGCGGTGGAATAGAAGGTCAAGATTCATTCCATGTTTAACGACTAGCGAGCAGGAAGTAAATCCCCTCGTCCGGCGACAGGGCGGCTATATGTTTAGGCTCCGTAACATGGTTAGAGACTCACAGGCTCCGATCCGCCTGCTGAGTGGATCAGCAAACGTAGGTTGGGACCATCGCCCCCGAAACTCCCTCCACGAGCACGAGGTCCCGAGGTCGCCGCATTGGCGTCGAGCAATCCGCGAAGGCTCTGTGAAGTGCCGCCGTCGAGGACGCAGGGTGGTTTCCGGCGCTGCGGGGGGCCGAAGGTCATGCGGTTCCAGTGCCGGTCGACCCTCTGCATGATTTTGTCGGAGAGGACCGGAGTGCGGCCCGTTCACACGGTTCTACGTGGTAGAATATTGGTGCCCTCGCTCTCACACGTCCCCATCCGCCCGTGTGGCCCCGGCTCCACGATCAGGGGCGACTGAGCCTCTGTCGCTCGACAAGGCTTGCGAAATGCGACCGCACTGAACGACCAGAGG
>CAZMDV010000229.1:0-4671 GCA_964564875.1 uncultured Salinivenus sp. | reverse complement strand
GCCGGATGGAGGTGCCCCCGTGGGAGGACATGGACGCCTACGTGGCCAACTCGCCTCTCCACAACATCGAGTCGATGAGCACGCCGCTCCTGATGGCGTTCGGCACCGACGACGGCGCCGTGGAATTCAATCAGGGTGTCGAATTCTACAACGCCGCCCGGCGGGCCGGCAAGCAGTTGGCCCTTCTCGTCTACGATGGCGAGAACCACGGGATCAGCAAGGAGGACAAAAATAGGGCTGACTACCGGAACCGCGTGCTCCAGTGGTTCGACCACTACCTGCAGGACGAGGCCGGACCGGCGTGGATCGAAGACGGCGTGCCCTATCTCAAGCAGGTGGAGCGGAAGGAGGAAGCGAGCGGCAACGGGGAGGCGCGGTGAGAAGTATTTCCCAAACGTGCGAACGTTCGAACGTTGACACGTTTGGGGATCTATCTCCCTCTGCCCCCCCCGCAGATCGTGCTCGTGAAGACGGGCTCGTTCTGATACGGAGACGCTAGAGCTCGATTCGTGCCCCGTCCTTCCGGTCCGACTCCATGATGGCGTTCACGATTCGGATGTCGGCCAGCCCCTCCTCGCCGGGGACGAGGGGCGCCTCGTCGTTCTTGATCGCGCGGGCGTCGTCGTCCATCTGCCGGGCCTGCTGGTCGCGGCCGCTGGGCCGGAGGCGCGTGCCGTCGCTGGTGCGACCCTGGACGCCGCTGTAGGACTGGAACGGCCGGAGTCGATACCATCCGTCCGTGCAGGTCACCTCGAGGTAATTGGTGGACTTGCCGAAGCTGGTCTCTCCCTTCGCCACGACCCCGCCCGGAAACTCCAGCGTAAACTCGGCAAACTCGGGCACCTCGCTGTACATCTCCGTCCGCTCGGACCACGTGCGGCCCGTCACGGCAAGCGGCTCCATGCCGGTGGCGTAGCGGGCCGCGTTGATGGGGTACACGCCCATGTCGTAGAGGGCCCCGCCGCCCAGCTCCGCGTCCCGCCGCCAGTCGTCGGGATCAGGGTGGGCACCGCTGTAACCCGCGCCGGTCTTCACCTCCTGCACGGCCCCGTACGTCTCCTCCTCGGCGTAGCGCATGATCGACTGATTATTGGGCTCGTGCTGCAACCGGTAGCCGATGGTGAGCTGCACGTCGTTCGCGTCGGCGGCGTCGATGACGGCCCGGCACTCCTCGGCGTCCATCGCCATCGGCTTCTCGCACCAGACGTGCTTGCCGGCCTTGGCGGCCTTGATCGCGTCGCGGGCGTGCACCCCCGGCGGCGTCACGATGTAGACGACATCGAGGTCGTCATTATTCGCAATGTCGGGCAGCGTCTCGTAGCTGTAGACGTTCGGGTCCGGGATGTCGTATTGCCGCTGCCACCGCGGGATTTTTTCGGGCGAGCCGGTGACGATCCCCCGCAGCTCGCAGTGCCCGGTCTGCTGCAGGCCAGGGGCCAGTTGGCCGGTGGCGTAGCTGCCCAGACCGCAGAGGGCCACGCCGAGGTTCTCATCGCGGTCGGGGAGGATTACGGATGGGAAGCCAACCGTCGAGGCCGCCAGGGCCGTCCCCGCCTGCTTCAGAAATTCGCGTCGAGACGTGTCGTCAGGCATCACCAGTGTATCGTAGCTCTGCAGAACGATGTGCACTCTACCAAACGACCGCGCTCCAGGAACTATCCCTCGCTCCGTGGAGAGCGGTCGTCCCCGAACGATCCTCCGGTCCTGCAGACCCCCGTCGCGGCCTCCGTCACGCCTCGCCCACTCGTCCCACATGCCGCGCCTTGAACCCGATGCGGTCGTCGTAGCCGTGCGTAGACATGAGGACGGGGTAGAAGTCGGCCTCGGCTCGACGCATGGTGCCGTCCTTCGTTGCAAACACCTCACCGGCCTCCACCCGCCGAAAGTTCTCGGCGACAAACGTGAAGCCGCGGCCGGGGGCGTCGTCGAAGACCTCGTAGATCTCGGGCGTGGTGCGGGCGTAGGGGCGGTCGGCGAGGCCCTCGGCGGCCAGGAAATGGAGCAGGATGCGGTGGGCCGCCGAGGCCGCGTCCTCGTCGTCGTAGTACCCGCACTCGACGGCGACGCCCCGCACGTGCTCCGTCACGCCCCCGCCGAGGTGGCTCATGTCGACCACCCGGTCGAGCCCCGTCGACCGCGCAAGGCGTCGCGAGGCCGCGTCGTGGCCCGTCACGACCGCGTACGGGCAGCCCCGCGACTCGGTGGAGTGGAAGTCGATCACCGTCGTGCCCTCCAGCTCCCGTCGGAGGCGGGCGGCGAGGCGCACTTCGTGCTGATCGCTCGCCTCGTCGCCCGGCATCACGCGATTGAGGTCGGCGTCACAGTACCGATAGCCGAGCTTATAGGCCCGTTCGTTGGCAAGCACGAACTTGACGGGTTTTTGAAGTGTGACGTCGCTCGCCTTCAGCCGATTGAACGCGTGCCAGCCGCAGGTCTCGTCGCCATGGACGCAGGCCACAACAGTGTGGTCCGGACGACCGTCCCCGAGGGTTTCAACGTGCATCGGTGCCGTAACAGTTTGGGAAGAGACTCCGGAAGACAGTGTCGCCGCGGGATCAAGCGTCCGTCGCAAACAGATAGGCGCCTCCTACCAGCACGACCGCCGCGACCTGCAGCCCGAGCCGCCTGTACGCGATGGCCCCGGCATCCCCAATGAAGCCGTACTGGACCGACTCGCTCACGACCTGTCCCTCCTTGAAGAAGGCAGTGCTCGATTGTGGAGGAAACAGCACCATGGCCCCGATGACGACGAGACAGACCGCAACGACTCGTTTCTGGCGTGTAGACATGATCCGAGAGGATTTGGAAACAGGAACGGGCGGCAAAAACGCATCGGAGCCTCATAGGGGTCCAGTCCCAGACCGTGCCCTCGCGCGTCAGCCCGAGGGCGTCTCCTCTGCCGTTGGGACCGACGGGGAATCCGCAGAGGAGGGTACTGTGGGCGAGCCGTTCGCCGACCGGGGCACGACCGCCTCTTCCACTGCCTGGCCGACCTGTCGGTGAAACCGAGCCAGCAGCAGGACGGCCGCGGCGGCGAGTCCCACGACGAGCCCCCACCACAGCGCTTCGGGCCCGCCGCCCCCGCGCACGCCCCACAGATACCCGGTCCCGAGCCCGATGCCCCAGTACGTGACGACTGCGATGCCCATGGGCACCCGCGTATCCTTGAGGCCCTGCAGCGCCCCATGGGCCGCCACCTGCAGGCCATCGAACAACTGAAAGACCGCCGCCACGCCGAGCAGCTGCACCGCCAGCGCGATGACCTCGGCGTTGCCAGGGTCGGACAGGTCCAGGTAAAGCCCCACGATGGGCCGCGGCACCGTCCAGAAGAGCACGGCCGTGCCCGCCATAACGAGGGTGGCGAGCCCCATCGCCACGCCCCCCGCTCGCCGCGCCCCCGCCTCGTCACGGGCCCCGGCCGCCTGTCCCACCCGCACCGTCCCCGCCATCCCGATCCCGAGCGGCACCATGAACGCAAACGCCGCGCACTGCAACGCCACCTGGTGGGCCGCCAGCGCCGTCGTCCCCAGCGTGCCCATCAGGATCGTGGTCACTGTGAACAGGCTCGACTCGATGCCCCGCGAGGCGCCCATCGGCGCTCCCACCCACACGAGCTCGCGCAGATAAGACGGGTCCGGATCGCGGAGACGCGTGAACACGCCATGCTCGGCAAACGGCGCGGTGCGGTGCACGAACACCGCCAGCGCCCCGAAGAGGAACGAAAAGACGATCGTACTGGCCCAGCCGGTGCCCGCCAGTCCCAGGGCGGGGAGGCCCCAGCGGCCGAACATCAGCAGCTCGTTGGCGCCGATGTTCACTGCCACGCCAACCAGGGAGATGAGGGTGACTGGAAGGGGCCGCGAGAGGCCCTCCACGAAGCTCCGGAGGGCCGCAAATCCCAGGAACGGCAAAATGCCCCACCGGATGGCATCGAGGTAGCGCGTCGCTCCGTCGACGGCCACCTCGCGCTGCCCCGCCCATCGCAGCGCCGGCTCGACGTTGCTGAGCACCAGGAAGATGAGCAGGCCCAGCCCGGCGGCGAGCCAGAGGCCCTGCCGCACGCTTCGGCCCACCGCGTCCGGCTCCTCTGCGCCCACGGCCTGCGACACCATCGGCCCCACGGCCCGCACCATGCCCATCCCCATGATGGCGAAGAAGAAAAAGAGCGTATTCCCCAGGGCCACGCCCGCCAGGGCTTCCGGCCCCAAGCGCCCCACCATCACCGTGTCCACGAAGCTCATGGAAATGTGCGCTAGCTGCGCCGCCACGACGGGGCCGGCCAGGCGGAGGGTAGCGCGCAATTCGGTGCGGAACGCGTCGGGGAGGATAGGCAAAACGAGGAGAGATGAGTACAAGCAAGCAAAGCACAGGCAATGAACGTGGCTTCCCCCCTGCCGTTCGTCGCCGTTCACGACACGAGCCCTTCGTTTCGCTAAAATTCCTCGTCCGCCGGCCCTTCCGCCCCGCACGGCCCCCGTCGGAGAGGTGCCCATTGCACTTTCGGAAGCTGTTTGGGGGATCGATGCGGAGCCGAGACACAGTGGGCGAAGTTGCAAAATGGCGCTCAAATGAGCCTTGTAGCGGGACTACCGGGCGAATGCAGAAGCCACTTTGTGCGAGATCCACGAAGTCGCAGCGCTGGGAGCGAGGCGACCGAGTAGTCTCCGGGCT
>CAZMDV010000228.1:0-4682 GCA_964564875.1 uncultured Salinivenus sp. | reverse complement strand
CCGGCGTCGTCACCGCCTCGGTCGAGCCTAGCGTTGCTTCTGAGGGCGAGCCGGTCGAGAAGGTTTCGCCCGTCACGACGGCTCCATCGAGTTTGACCCTCTCGGTCCGAAGCGTGAGCCGCACGGTGGTGGTGTCTCCGGCCCGGAGGCGAACGGACTGCTCCACCGGGTCGTATCCGATGGCTGAGGCGCGCAGGGCGACCTGCCCGGTGCGCTGCGTCGTGAATCGGAAGCGGCCCGAATCATCGGTGGCAGCGCCGTCGGTCGTGCCCGTGATCCGCACGTTGGCGTAAGGCACGGGGGCTCCCTGCGCGTTCCGCACCTGTCCGTCCACGACGGCCGGCCGGGCCGCGGCCGCACTGGGCACGAGCACGAGCAAGAGAGCGAGTCCCCCGGCAAATCGGAAACGCATGACGAGGATGGCGGTCGAGGATCAGATCATCCGCAATTTCATCCTCGCATATCCGCCCCTCGGTCTCGCGTTTGTGGGATCTCGACGGGTCGTGTCTGCCGTCGACGAGCCGAACGTTTCTCGACTGGGCCGACGAGACTGGGGGGAGGCGCGCTTAGCCAAGCGCGATCAGGAACCCGACGGCCGCACAGACGGCGGAGAGAACTGAGAGAGCGAGAAGGAGGGCAAACGACGGCTCATCCCTGTCCGGTGCGTCGTCGGGCAGGTCCGCGTCGGACACGGGAGCCGGTTGGGAGGTCTCGGCCCCTGCCACGACGAGGCAGCCCACCTGCCGAGGATGGTCCTGCACCCAGGCCCCGGTAGGCACGCCCCGCAGAATCCAGAGAATGAGAATGTCCCCGGCCGCCGCCACCAGCATCAAAAACCCGTAAAACGTAGCGAGCCAGGCTCCGGTCCACAGGCCAATCGCCAAGGGACCCACGCCCAGCAGGAGGCCCGGAAGAGCAATGGCGATGCGGTAGGAGCGGGCCCGGGTCGGGACCATGCACTGCGCGAAGGGCGTCAGTGCCTTCCAGTGCATGCCAAACCGAACGTCGTCCCACGTAGCCTCCCCTCGCACGTGACCGAGCCCGTGGAGCCCCTCATGGAAGAGGACGCCGATCACAAACGCGACGCAGAACAGCAGAATGGCGCCGAGTTCAGACGGGAAGGGCGAGTCGGGGAGGCCCCACAGCGCAAAATGGGGCCCAAGTGAGAGCAGCGCAATGGGGGCCAGCAGGGCCGCCCCTCGCGCCTGGGCGTCCGCAGGGGGCAAGATGGCCCGCGACGGCGGGCGCTCCAAATCGGGAGCTTCGGATGGAGATGCGCGGTTCATGCGGGGAATCGTACTGGAGTGATCTATCGAAAGAGAAGAGAGTAACCACCCATAGGTGCGCCATTGGAGCACGCGTTCGTCCCCAAATGTGATCCCCTGGGTTCGAGGAGCGCACGCCCACGCAGAGGGATGGGAGACAATGTTTGGTCGCATTCCAGACATGTGAGTTCACCCCAACAGCGGTAGCCCGACGGCTGACGGCTCACAGCCACACGGAATGACCTTCGCGGGGCTCAGGCCCCGGCGCGCCGTTGGCGGGCGAGAAACAGCGGTCCGTCGTCCGGGACTCCGACCTTGTTGGGGTCATCCCGCGTGGCCGTGGTCATGCCAGGCGCCGGCGAAGACCATCGATTTCAACTCACAGGCGTGAAATGCTACCCCACGCTTCGAATGTGTCTCGCGAAAGGAGGGTGGATGACATACGTTCACGAATCGGCTCTCTCCCAACTGGTCCCGCCCTCACGACCCGCCACTCGACGCGTGTAGAGTCGAGCCCGTGCAGAGGCAAAAGCAGACCCTCGTCCACGGGTGTTCTCACACATCGGTAAGTCGTAGTGGAGACGCGGTGTTCTGGCGCAGGCGCGGGTCAGTACTCCACTCGCTCCTCGTAGTCGAGCCAGGCCTCGAAGGGACGCTGGGCCTCCGCCTCCAGCGCCCGCTCCATGGGAATGTGCCGTTCGGCGGGCGGCTTGGTGAGCTCCTCGTAGATGTGGTCGTCGTCGAAGCCGGCTGCCGCAGCGTCGGTCCGTGTGGCGGCGTAGTACACCCGGTCAAGCCGGGCCCAGTACGCGGCGCCCAGGCACATGGGGCACGGCTCGCAGGTGACATACAGGGTGCACCCCTGCAGCTCAAAGTCGTTCTGCGCGTCGCAGGCCCGCCGAATGGCCATCACCTCCGCGTGGGCTGTCGGGTCGTTGGCCGTGGTGACTATGTTCGTGCCCTGTCCGAGGACCTCACCACCGCGCACAACCAAAGCCGCAAACGGTCCCCCCTGTCCCGTCCTAACATTGTCCACGGCGAGATCGATCGCTTCCCGCAGGTACGTCGTGGGATCGAGGCTGGACATGGGCTGCAAGCATTGGTGTGAGTGAAAAAGCCGTCTCCGTCCCAAAGAAGCGCGCGCCGTGACGTTCCTCATCTGTCAATTCTGGCCTGATGGCCGGCGGTCGGTGTCTCGAGGCGGGTCCCCCTCGCGATCCGGGATGACGCACTCCAATCAGGGTTTCCGGGCGCTTCGGTGCCGACAGAGAAAAAAGTGCTGGGTCGTCAGAATTCCCATCACTACCGCAACATCCCTGAGCTCACGGGAGTCCTCGTCCGGGAGGTCTCGGGCGCCCGGAGTTGAGCACCCCTCTCTCACTGATCCGACAGGGGGCGAAGCAACACGCGGACCCCACCGTCGGAACGATCGAGGTGGTTTTCGACGGCGACCCGGTACCAGCGCCAGCGCTGCGTCCCGGTGCGCAGCCGCAGCAGCCACCGGGCCCTCTGCTTACGGTGGGAGACCATGTGGGCAAGGTCCTGCATGACCCGTCGCAGATTTTGGCCGTGGACGTGCGCAAAGAAGTTCGATTCGAAGGACCCGTCCGACGAGTCGTCCAGGATGCGCCGCGCGCCTTCCGTCTGGTCCTCAATGATGCCGTCCTCGTCCAGTACGAGGAGCGGAACGTGGGGCGGAAGGTCCGACGGGTCCGGCGACGAGACTCGGTCGCGTCGCCGTTCGATCTCGCCGAGTAGAAATGTCGCCAGCGAGTGGGCCGCCCGGCGCACAGTATCCCAATCCTCCTCTCCGGGAAGGTCACACGTAAAGTGACGAGACGGGCCCTCCTCAGTCTCCACGTGCACGTCGCAGGTCTCCTCGCCGATTGGGAAGAGTTCGAGATCGATCCGAAAAGAAACCCCGTCCGGCCCCTCAATCCGGAACGACTTCCGCGATTCATCGGGGTCGGGCGGATCGACCGCGTCGAGGAAAAGGGCATCTTTGTATTCGTTCGGAGAATGCTCGGTGAGTGCCTGTCGGAGGTGCCGGTGGAGCTGTTCGAAGACCCGGTCCGGGGACGAGCGAAGCGAACTGGTCATCGGTGTGGCGCGAGAGATCACTGACCGCGAAGGTGACGACGACCGATTTCCCGTTCCAGTTCATCCAAGAGGAACGTCCCGAGCTTGCGGCCGAGGCAGGGGGCTCGGGACAGGACCGTGTCGGCCCGCTCGGGCAGGCTGTAGGTGAAGCGGCGGGACGGTCCCTCCTCGACCGTACAGCGAACGTCGTACACGTTGTTTCCAACGTGGCTCACGCGAATCCGGGCTGCCATCTGAAGCTGATCCTCGTCCCCAACCCGAATCTGCATCGGCTGGTCCGTCGATGCCGGATCGACACGCTCCAGCGCTACGTCGACGCCGTGGCGCCTGCGACCCTGCAGCGTCAGGCCGGTTTCGAGGCTGCGGTAGACCACGTCGGGGATGCGGCGGACGGAGGAGGGAATGCTCGGCCACTGCGAAGCTGAACGCGAGGACATGACGGCATCGGGGCAAGTCGGTGGAAGAAGAAGAGGGGCTGGCGCTCGCTCCGTCTCTGTGGTTTCGGGCGGGGACGGGTTACAGGACCCGCGAATGGCCGGGATGTCATCGCTCTTCTGTAGCATCACGCAGACCAGAACCCCTTCGAAAATTGCCAATCTCAATGGCGTGCCGCATGACGATTCGGTCTCCCGCGTTCTGCGGAACGATGGATCTATGCGATTGACTCACGTTAGCTCAGAGCTGAACCATGCGGGAGTCCGGTGTCACATGGGTCAGCCCGGCGTGGTCCGAAAAATAGCTTCCGGAAAGGTCCCGATGATTGCGTTTCCGACCAACGAACTTCTCGGTGGAGAAGAGTGCCATCGATACTTGAAGCGGTCGCTCCCATCCGGAAGGGCTGTCGTGCCCGAACGGACATGAACTTCCTTCCGATCAGGCCCTACGCGGCCGCCGCGCATCGATCGTGGACTATCGCTGCCGGGAGCGCGGAGCGGTGTTCAACACCTCACCGACACGGTCTGGTCGAAAACCCACTACGACTGCTCTGCAATTGTGATGCTCCTGCGAGGATTTGCGAAGGGGGTGCCGACCAAACAGCTCACCGATGAGATGGACCTGGCCTACCCGTCGCGGCTTTTAGACTAGCGCCATCGCATTCAGGAAGCCGTCCGGCAGGGTGAACAGGTCGGTCTTCCTGGGGAAGTTCCAGAGGGGAGAATTCCTGACTTGAAGGTAGAAGCCGACGAGATGTACCAGAATGCAGGGAAAAAGGGCAGTTGCATCGTAATCCGAACGAGAAAGGTCATCGATCACAGCGCAGCCTAAGCCAAAGCGCACTACACAACAAAAATTTCATGACAGGTCATCCTGAGCGCC
>CAZMDV010000227.1:0-4687 GCA_964564875.1 uncultured Salinivenus sp. | reverse complement strand
CCACGACCCTCATCCACATGGTTCGCGACGTGCGGGCCGGGGCTACGTCTGATTAACCGCGGCGATGGGGAAACTCCCATCGAACCCTGCTCGTACCGTTCGACATCCACGCTGACGTCTCGATCCGTACCCCTCAATCCGTCCTTGCTCATGTCCGTTTCCCGCGACGACGTTCGGCACGTTGCCCAGCTCGCTCGCCTCGACTTCTCGGAGGAAGGTGAAGCGCAGATGGCCGAGGAGCTCAGCCAGATTCTCGAGTACGTCGACAAGCTCAATGAACTCGACACCTCTGGGGTGCCCCCAATGTCGCATGTGCTAGACGTGACCAACGTCTTCCGGCCCGACGACGTGGAGGAGCGGATCGATCGAGGACAGGCCCTCGAACCCGCCCCGGAGGCCGACGACGAATACTTTCGGGTTCCCAAGGTAATCGAGTAGGCTTCCGATTGCTTGCCGGGAACAGTTTGGCTGGACGAGCGCAGGCCCCGGAACACCCCCTGCCCGGTCCTGGCTTGGAGCTCTTGTAAGAATGCCGTAATGGCCCACCCGACGAGAAACTTCACACCCACAGTTGTGTGTTGTGACACGGAAATTTGAGACAGAGTCGTACCGCTGCCATGGGGCAGATCCTTCGGAATCACATTAAGCAGACGGCTCCCTTTGAGGACCAGGCTCAAGAGGCAATGCTAAATCTCTTCGTCGCGGCGGCGCACGTGCGGCGACGGGTTGAGCGGGTTTGCCGGAAGTACGACCTCCAGTTCAGCCACCATAACGTCCTCCGCATTCTCCGCGGAGTGCATCCGGGGGGACATCCCCGCTGCGAGATCGTGGAGCGCATGCTGGATCCTTCTCCGGATGTGACGCGTCTTATCGACAAGCTCGTCGATCGGGACCTCGTACGCCGGTCCAAGAGCAGCAAGGACCGTCGCATGACGATTCACACCATCACCGACGACGGGCTGCGTCTGCTTGGGAAGATGGATCCCGAGGTCCGGGACGTGCAGCGGTGGTTCGATGAGCGGGTCTCCGACCGCGACCTTCAGCATCTGTCCCGCATCTGTGAGGGGATCTACGCCGGGTACGACTCCGAGGAATAATTTTTTGCCACAGAAACATGTTGTAACGCATAATGTTGCAACGATGAATTCGGTCGTCCGTCCGGCCTGCATGGCTTGTGTGCAGGTCGTTCTGGGGGCCACTCCCCCCTGGACGGACCTTGACACTCTGCATCACTCTTTCTCACAACCAACGACCCTCTACCCATGAGCGACCTGAACGCGAGAGACCAGGAGCTGAACGACATGATCCTCCGGGGAGAGATTCTCCCGGCCTTCGACAAATTCTACGCCGACGACATTGTCATGGAGGAAGACGGAGACGAGCGCGTCGGCAAGGCCGCCAATCGGGAGTACGAGGAGCAGTTTGTAAACTCCCTCGAAGAATTTCACTCCGCCGAGGTGAAGGCCCGGGGGGTCGACGAGGACAACGGCGTGACCTTCTCCGAGTGGGAAAACGACATGACGCTCGAGGGAGTTGGCCGCATCCAGCAGAAGCAGGTGGCTGTTCGCACCTGGAACGACGAGGGGCAGGTGACCCACGAGAAATTCTATAAGCTCGGGTAAGCGGCCCCCGCCGCTTCGTCGAAGATCCGAATTGTACGGACAATCCAAGCCCAGATCGATGCAAAAATACGTTCCGCTCGTCGGCCGGACCTTGATTGGCCTCATTTTTGTCGTTTCCGGCGCCAACAAAATCGCCGGGTTTGAGGGGACTCAGCAGTACATGGCCGAGTACGGGATGCCGGCTACGGGCCTGCTGCTGGTGGGGGCCATCATCGTAGAGATCGCTGGTGGCCTGTCGGTCATTCTGGGCTACGGAGCCCGGTTCGGGGCCGTCGCCCTGGTGCTTTTCCTAGTGCCGGCGACGCTCATCTTCCATACCGACTTCAGCCAGCAGACCCAGGTCATCATGTTCCTCAAGAACCTCTCGATCATGGGAGGGCTTTTGCTGCTGGTGACGTACGGGAGCGGTCCCTTCAGCCTTCATTCGGGAGGAGAACTTGAGTCTTGAGGGGCACACGTTGGGTCGCGCACAGTGCGGACGTGTCGCCGTCGCGTCTAGCCCGCCAGCTTCAGGAAATGCATACATTTGCAATCCCAAATTCCGTCCGTTACGTTTGAAAATCCAGTAGATTGCGCTGGTGCCAAAGAGGGCAAAGCATCTTGCCCCCACCAGGAGGAGCCTCGGGGCCATCTTTGCCCCGGGGCTTTTGTTTGTGCCGTGCGTAGGTGTCGTAGCCCCTGCCGTCGAGGCCCGCTGGCCGGTCGTCTCGGGGTCGCCTGGTGCCGTTTTGAAGACATCGGATCGGCCCGAATGTAAACCGAAGCCAGCAGATGGACGACGGTCGATTTTCTCGCAAGCCCGGAACGTTCAGCGTTTTAACGCTGAGTCGCACTTCAAACAGTGTGAGTTGACCGCGGAAGCGCTGCGTCCGCCGACTACGGTCGGCGGACGGCCCCACGGGATGACCTTCGCGGGGCTCAGGCCCCAGACCGCCGATGAACGTCGAGAAACCGCCGTCCGCGGCGCCGGGGACGGGATGCTGGGAGCAAAGCGGCCGCATGCTCCTGGGGGGGCGACCGAGTACTCTGGCGTCTCCGCCGCCGTCCGTCTTTCCCGAATGCTTTCGGGACACAGTCCTGAGATCCCAACTCAGGGGATTGAAACGCTACCTGACGTTAAAACGTCTGGCGTCCCGAATTCGGCGAAAAGGAGAGAGACCTTACGGGTTCTATCGACGTTTCCGACTGGAACTCATGTGACTTCCTCCCGGCATCTCTACTGCTCTACGGCGGAACGGGCGGGTCCGATCAGTCTTCGCCCCGAAAAACGGCCGCATCTCGCTCGGGGATGGAGGGGTTGATGCGCTGCCCCGTCCCCAACTCGTATCCGGCCTGCACAGTGGTACGAGGACGGATTCGGAGGCTCCAGTGCAAGTACGGATGGGTCGATTCGTAGTCGAGGGCAGTCCGGACGAAAAAGTTGTAGTCCGGATCGTCCAGGAGCGTCCGGAGGCGTTTGAGGACCCCCTGAAGTCCACGGGCGAGGTCTTCTCGGGCCTCGGCGCCAAGGCGCCCGAACTCCGGTTCGTGGTCGCGGGGGAGGATCCATACCTCGTAGGGGACCTCGGCGGCGTACGGGACGAACGCGACGAACGCGTCGCTCGTCCACACGAGTCGGGCATCCGCCTCGAGTTCCTCCTCGATCATCACGCAGTACGGGCACCGTCCCAGCTCCTCGTACCGGGCACGGGCTGCGCGCTCCTCGCGCTCGATTCGGGGGGGCGGGAAGTCGGGGGCGATGAGTTGGCTGTGGGGGTGGGCAATGGACGCGCCAGCGTCGGCCCCGTGATTGCGGAAGAGAATGGGGATCAGGTCGTCCTCCTCCCTACGAATAGTGTGGTACCGCTCCAGATACGTTTGCAGTACGGCATCCACGTGCGCAACCGGCATCTGGGCGAGGGGCTGGTGGTGACGCGGCGTATCGATGATTACCTCCTGCCGGCCCCGGCTGGCCCGCGATCGGTACAGCCCACAGGTCTGGTCGAAGGAGGTCCGCTCGGGGGCGAGCGCCGCGTATTTGTTTGGCACCGCGCGTGTGCGCCAAGGCAGCGGTCCGGCGTGGTCCAGCTCCCAGAGCACAGACGGAAGCAGGTCCTCGTGCCCGGGGCAGAACGGGCATCCCTCGATCGGAGGGTCCTCGTCGGGGGCGGGAGGCACCGCCTCGGGCGTCGTGTGCTTCGGGCGGCCGCTCCGCGAGGGAGCAAAAGAGACCCACTGATTTGTGATGCGGTCCTGGCGGGTTTCGGGGTCGTAGGAGGGAGCCATGGGCGGCGACGAAGTTGAGGGGGACGGCGCTTCCGAAACAAAAAAGTAGTGCACCGTCCAATCAAGCGCGCAAGATTGGTTCCTCCTCGAAAGACGAGCCGTTGCTTCATGGTTGCACGTCCCGATGCTCCGCCGGGCTCGGTGGCCGGGCATTACGACCGGCTTGATCGGTTTTACCGACAGCTATGGGGCGACCACCTGCACCATGGGCTCTGGACGGTCCCGGCCTTCTCGCCGGAGGAAGCGGTGCGCCACCTGGTGCATCAAGTGGCCGCGGACGCACGGATCGAGCGAGGGACCCGGGTGTGTGACGTGGGCTGCGGATACGGCGGCCCGGCGCGGCTGTGGGCGAACACGTATGGGGCCGAGGTGACCGGCTTTACGGTGTCGGAGGCGCAGCGCAACTACGCGGAGCGGCAGCCGGTGGACGGGCCCCGTCCTGCGTACCGGCTCCGGGATTTTCTGGCCAACGACCTGCCCGACGAGAGCGTCGACGCCCTGGTGGCCATCGAGAGTCTCACCCACATTCGGGATCCGATGGCTGTTTTTCGGGAGGCGGCCCGGCTGCTTCGACCCGGCGGACGGGTCGTCCTGTGCGTGTGGATGGCCGCGCCGAATCCTGCTGACTGGGCCCGCTCGGTGCTGCTCGATCCCATCTGCGAAGAGGGGCGCCTGTCGGGGCTCCTCACGGCGACCACACTGCATCGATGGGCCATGCAGGCCGGACTGAGGGTCGAGCACCTGAGGGACGTCACGTCGTTGGTGCGACGGACGTGGACCGTCGTTCTCCGCCGGCTCAC
>CAZMDV010000226.1:0-4705 GCA_964564875.1 uncultured Salinivenus sp. | reverse complement strand
GCGAGATTGACGGCCAAGGAGACACGTAGAGACGTCCCAGGACACAATCAGAAACCGATTGACTCGCTGGGATCGGAAGCAGATCCAGTTCCCATGTGGGGGCTGATGCTCCTCCCCGAGAGCGTTTCGATTGATCTGCGCCGTACCGCTTGGGAAACGACCCGGAGCGAATCGTTGCTTCGAACGGTCCTCCACAGGTCGTCATCACTGACGGCCGGTCTCCGCAATCAGCACATCCTCCATCCCCTCCGGCGCAAGGTCGCCGTCGTCCGACGACACGTCGAGCGTCCGGGTCTTCGTCACGTCGTTGTTCTCGTCGACGTGCACCACACGGGGATGATGCTGGCGCGCCTCCGTCGGCGTGAGTTCGGCGTAGGCGATCACGATCACCTCGTCCCCCGCTTCCGCGAGCCGGGCTGCCGGGCCGTTGAGGCACACGGTGCGCTCGCCGGGCTTGCCCGGAATGGTGTAGGTTTCGAGGCGATTGCCGTTGTTGACGTTCACCACCTGCACCTTCTCGTACGGCAGAATGCCGGCGGTGTCGAGGAGCTCCTGATCGACGGTGATGGAGCCTTCGTAGTAGAGGTCGGCCTCGGTGACGCGAAGGCGATGAATTTTCGCTTTGAGCATCGCGATGTCCATGGACGGGCGCGGGTGGGAGTTGTGCAAAGAATCGTCGTCCGTCGGGGTCAAGACCGCGGAACCTGGACGAAGGTGTTGTCGATGAGGCGCGTGTCGCCAAAAAAGACCGCCACGGCGGCGAGGATGTCTTGTCCCGGGGCGAGGTGCTCCACGGGCTGGAGCGAGTGGGCGTCCACCACCTCGGCGTACTGCACGTCCGCGTCGGGGGCCGCCGCGAGCGCATTTTCCATCGCTCGAACAACGGCTTGGGCCTCCTGTTCCCCCCCTTCAATCGCCTCCTCGGCGGTGGTGACGGCGTCGTAAAGCACCGTCGCCTGCTCCCGTTCGTCGGGGTCGAGGTACTCGTTCCGCGACGACTGCGCGAGGCCGTCCGGCTCCCGCACCGTCGGCACGCCGACGATCTCAATGTCGAAGAGCAAACCCTCCACCATCCGCTGCAGAATGACGTACTGCTGTGCATCTTTCGTGCCGAACACGCCAATGTCGGGCTTGCAGGCGTGAAAGAGCTTCGTCACCACCGTGGTGACGCCGCGGAAGTGGTCCTCCCGGTAGGCGCCACAGAGGTGCTCGTCGAGGCGCTCCACCGACACCCATGCGAGGGGGCCCGGCAGCGCCGCGTCGTCGACGTAGGGATACATCTCCTCTACCGAGGGGGCAAACATGGCGTCCACGTCGAGCGCTTCGAGCGTCTTCCGATCCCCCTCCAGGTCGCGGGGATAGTCGTCGTAGTCCTCGTCGGGCCCGAATTGGGTGGGGTTGACGAAGACCGAGACGGTCACGTGGTCGGCCTCCTCCAGGGCGGTGCGGACGAGGGCGAGGTGCCCCTCGTGGAGGGCGCCGAGGGTGGGGACGAGCGCGAGCGTCTGGCCGTCGGCCCGGGCCGCGTCGGCGTGGGCGTGCATCGTGTCGACAGTGCGGATCAGTTCCATTGGGGGGCGCGAGGTCGGTGCAGCGAGGATGCGACAGGATGCCGCCCGCGGCTACGAAAGCACGGAGCGCAAGTTCGTCTACGAGAACCCCTGCTCCATCTGATTTCTCCCCGTTCCGCACTTCTGCTGTTTTGTTCTGTCCCGCAGCAAAACGATACACTGTCCATACCTCTCCGCTCCACTCATGTCCTCAGACCACTACTGGGTTTACATCTTGATGAACCGGTGGGACAGCGTGCTCTACGTCGGAGTCACAAACGACCTGCGGCATCGTGTCGGCGAGCACCGCCGGGGTGAGGTGGAGGGCTTCACCAAACAGTACAATCTCACCAAGCTCGTCCACGCCGAGCCCTTCAGTCGCCTCCAAGACCCCATGGCCCGGGAAAAGCAACTCAAAAACTGGAATCGGGGCTGGAAACTCGACCTCATCCGGGAGCATAATCCAGAGCTCGACGATGTCTACGATACGCTCTGAGCAAGAGCCGTCGAGGCCACAGGTCCTTCCGTCGACCATAACGAAAGACACCTCTCCTTCCCGCCGACTGCAACCGAGGAGCTTTCCCCTCTGCCCCATCGCGGATCGGGTCGTCTTGAATTCCTCGCCGCGTACGCAGATCTTCCCGTGACTCCTCCCGACCCGCATGTGGAGCGGCCCGATCGGACCCAACCTTGATCCTATCTCCACGTTTCCTCCATGACGATCCTCCTCCACACCCTGGTTGCGCTTGTCGCCACCGCTGTCATCTGGAAAGGGAGCGGCTGGCTCGAATCCTCCAGCGAGCGGCTGTCGGTCTACTACGAGCTGCCCCCCATCATCCAGGGCGCCGTCGTGGTGGCGATCGGGTCAAGCTTTCCGGAGCTGACCACCGCCGTCTTCTCCACCCTCATCCACGGCGAGTTTGAGCTAGGGGTCGCGGCCATCGTGGGGTCGGCCCTGTTCAACGTACTCATGGTGCCAGCCCTCGCGGGCCTCTGGTCCGAAGATGCGTTGGCCTCAAACCGGGATCTGGTCTACAAAGAGGCGCAGTTTTACCTCATCTCCGTCGCCGCACTGCTTCTGGTCTTCTCGTTCGCCGTCATTTATAACCCGGTAGACGGCGTTGCGGGCTCCCTAGCCGGGGAGGTGACACGGTTTCTTGCCTTTTTCCCGCTGGCCATGTACGGGCTGTACGTGTTCGTCCAGTACCAGGACACGATGGACTACGAGCCGGAGGTGTACGCCACAGAAATTCGTCCCAGTCGCGAATGGGCGGTGCTGCTCGGGGCCCTCGTTACCATCCTCATCGGCGTGGAGGGCCTCGTCCGCGCCGCCGTCCGCTTCGGCGAAATCTTTGGGACCCCGAGCTTTCTCTGGGGCATCACGGTCGTGGCCGCGGGCACCTCAGTCCCCGACGCCTTCGTGAGCATCCGGGCGGCGCGCGACGGCAGCGCCATCACAAGCGTCGCCAACGTTCTGGGCAGTAATATCTTCGACCTGCTGGTGTGCATTCCCGCCGGAGTGCTCGTAGCTGGGACTGTGACAATAAACTACTCGATTGTGGCACCCATGATGGCGGTGCTGACCGTGGCAACCCTGATCGTGTTTTTGATGATGCGGACGGACCTTCTGGTCTCGCGCCACGAAGCGTGGTCGCTCATCGTGCTCTACGTCCTATTCGTCGCCTGGATGGGAGTCGAAACGTTCGACCTGGTCGACCTTGTCCCAAGCCTCCCACCAGGCACATAGGATGTTTTTGGGGTCTGTTTGGCGGACTGTCTCCGGCCTTCGACTTCGCAAATCTCGGCGGGAATCCGGTCTCGCTCTCCGACGAGGACATCGACTTCACCGTCGGGGGAAACTTTGACTCATTCAATGACTACCTCAACCTCCCCTGTCTCAGCCTTCGAGGACATGAGGGTTCGCGCCTACAGGGGCAGGCGCCTAAAATTACCGGGAATGGGCTTTTAACGCCGCCCCTCCAGCTCCGCTCCGGGCCCGCCACGCCGCCGACGTCCGTTGCCGTTGCCGTGGTGGCGCGCGGACGGGACCACGCAGGTGGGCGTCGACCAGCCCGCACTGAAACTACCCGGCGGCCGAAAGTCACGAAGGCCCACGACAAGCCCCTCTCGCGGACGACCGGGGCCAGGGATGACGGAATCGCGACTCCGTCCTTCGCCTGACAGTACGACGAGATCTTCCGCAAACTTTCTCCTCGGCCCTCACAGCTGTAATGGCTCCATCCATCCGCCGTGGCCTCGTGGCCAGCGGGCTCCTCCTGGGACTCGCGGTCGGGCTCGGCACCTCCGCCCTCCCGGAAAAACAGTACGTCGGGCATTTCTCGGCCGCCAAGGCCGACTCAAATGGCTATCCAGCGGAGTGGATGCCCATCAGTTTTGGGGACGTGGATGCGAAGACGCGCTACCAGCTCGTGCAGCGGTTCGTGCGGGGCGACAGCACCACCGTCGTACGGGCGGTGAGTGACGGCGGGGCTGCCGGGCTCGGGCGAGAGGTGCGGCTGGATCCTCGTCAGTATCCCTTTCTGACGTGGCAGTGGAAAGTCAGAAATGTGTTCGAGAACGGCAACGCCCGCGAGGAGGACGGCGACGACTACCCCGCCCGCATCTACGTCACCTTCGACTACGATCCGAGCAATCTGGGATTTTTCGACCGGGTCAAGTACGAGACCCTCCAGGCCCTCGGGTACGATCAGATCCCCACCCGCGCGCTCAATTACATCTGGGCCAATCGGGTCGAAAAGGGCACCATTCTCCAGAATCCCTTTACCGATTGGGTGCAGATGGTTGCGGTCGAGAGCGGCTCCACGAACGTAGGAACGTGGGTGAGGGAGCGGCGCAACATCCGGGCCGACTACCGGCAGGCGTTCGGGGAGGCACCGCCCCCCGTCAACGGCATCGCCATCATGACGGATACGGACAATACCGGCGAGTCGGCCACGGCCTATTACGGAGACATCGTGGCTCGCCCCCGGGCGGAGACCAAGGTGGAGATCCCCTCGCCGGACCTGTCGAACTGACCAGCGTCGACGGACGCGACCGACGTGTTTACTACCGGCGTCGATGAGCGGAGACACAGTGGGCGACGCACAACACGTCGCCCAAACGACACCGACAGCTGTCGGTGGCTACTGGGTGAG
>CAZMDV010000225.1:0-4721 GCA_964564875.1 uncultured Salinivenus sp. | reverse complement strand
TGAACATGATTCCGACTCAAATCGTCATCAACTGGACTACAGACAGTGATCCTTTGGAGTAATACCTGTGCCCCTCGGCGCTCCTAACCTTTCCCCGAACAGTCACTTTTCTTTCGTCGGGAACGGAGGACGGACACGCCGAGGACGACGCACCGGATCGGATACCACATGAGCAGGACGCCTTCTTCTCCGACCGCAGTGAGACTTGCAGGCCTCGGAACCTTCCTCGTCGGGGAATCGGAATTGGCCGGGATCGCAGTAGCCCGCGCTGAAATGAGAAGTTTCGCTGAATGGCACCGAAGCAGGGACTCACATGATCTCCGAGCACGCATGTTTCGGGGACGATCGTTTTTTCTCCCTCCCACGGTCGTTCACTCGGTGCCCCCGACCCGCGAGGGGGGCCTCTCAATTCATACATATGGGGTTCGTCAGGAGAACCAGTTCTACCTCCTCGCTCTCAGGCCCAACAGCCTGGTGATCGGGGGAGGGCGCGCTCGGCGAGGTCCCCGTTGGCCCTTCTCCTACAGGGGAAACGGGGCCCCTGGGGCCCTCGTGCCCAAGAGCATTGTTCTCAGGAACGGGCACGTAGAAGGGGGACGCCTCAACGGCCCCAAGCCCAACCCGTCCTTCACTTGCGTCGACAGGAAGAAGAGAACGGTCCCGCACGAACGAGTGTCCCGTGAGAAGAAACGCGGCGCCGGCGACATAGATCGAGCCGGCAAGACCAATGATGATGTATTGGCTGAGCGTAAACATTGGGCGGATCAGCGGCGAACGAAGAGGAGTCGGGCGAATCGTCCACCCTTCGTTCGCACAAGTACCATTCCGCAGCCCCGCAGCCTGAGCCGAATTTGCAGTTCCCCATCGAGGAGGGGCGCTCGAGGGGCGTTCTGAAGCCTGCAACCGCGGAATCCCCAGGGCAGACGGCCCTCGGGCCTCTTCTTGCCTACCGCCCAACCTTACCTTTCGAAGTGAATTGGTAAATCTTTTCCCAGTACAGCCTCTCTTTCTCTGAACAACAAGCCGTCTCGCCCACACTCATCGATCTGTTGGTTGAGGCACCGGGGCTCGGCCGAATTCAAAACTCTCTTCCCCCGCGGCGCTGGGCCCCGGCACCGCGAGTTCGTTCTGCGGGCAAGCCGCCCCGCCGGGCACAGGGGTCACGGACTCGATCAGGGCAAACCGCAACTCTCTCCCCCCTCGGAGGGCCCCGGCATGACGGAGCCAGCATCCGATGAGGCCCAAGAGGCGATCCGGGGCGATCATTCGGTGTCTATTTCGCGTGCTCCTTGCTCCACCCACTGCACGGCGTGCCGTAACAACTCCTCTACTGTTTCGTGCCCGAGTTTTTCCTTTGCCCGTCGTCGGTACGTTTCAATTGTCTTTCGGTTTAAGTCGAGCTGGTCGGCGATCTGACGCACGCTTTGCCCTTCTCCAATCTTCCGGAAGACGGTCAATTCACGATCGGTGAGTTCCTCAAGAGGTGAGGTGTTTGTATCGCTACCGCCCCGCACCAATCGACTTAGGATTCGAGACGCGACGTGCCGACTCAGGAAGACTTGTCCTTGACTGACCAGCTCGATCGCACGCACAACTTCGTCGGTAGGTTCGGTCTTCATCACGTATCCGGAGGCCCCGGCCTCGATGGCTCGCTCCGCGTACAGGTCTTCGCTGTACGTGGAAAAGACGAGGATCCGCACTTCAGGAACCCGCGAGCGGATGCTTTGAATCAGGGCAAGCCCGTCTGCCTCCCCGAGCGAAATCTCAAGCACCACCACGTCGGGAGGGTCTTCCTCGAGGATGGACAACGCGTCCTCCGAACTTTCGGTCTCTCCCATCACCTGCATCTCAGGATGGTTTTCGACCTTCGACCGTAAAACTTCCCGTATGGCAGGATGCTTGTCGACGACGAAGACCCGCGTCTTCTCACGAACTGCTTCGGAGCTCATTCGCTTGGAGTTGGAATCGTTGGCAAGATCGAAACGTTTTCGCGAACTGGCACCTTCCTTGTCTTGGCAAATCTGACCAATTCGAATAACGTCTGGTAGCTGTACGCACCGGGACCCCTGGCTCGGCCCGGGCGGAGTCCCTTCCTGCACCCATACCCCCAGCGTGCACGGCTCCCTTTCTCTTCGTCAGCTCCCGTCCGTCCGGTGCGCTTCTGCGCGAGAGCCGCCGCATTATCGGCGAGCGGTAGCCCCTGGTCTCCGTCCAGCGAACGTAAAAATGCCCACTTCTTTTTGGACGATTTAACGCCGGTGTTACACGCATCCGGACGAGTTAACGCCGATGTTACACGCAATTGAATGTAACACGTGACCGAATGTCAAATGTAACTACGGTAGCAGGATCGTAGGTATTCTACCGCATCGGCACATGTCTATGGTAGGGAATAAGCGCAGCCTTCCGTGGTCTGCCGGAGCACGGGGGTGGGGTTTCGGGAACCAGATCTCCTCTTTGGCCCCGCCGAAGTACTGCGTGGCTTGGCAGTATAGCCTGAACAGAACCCGTCCTCGGATGCAGGGAGGTCCGGGGAAACCGCTTTGGATCGGCGGTTCGTCATCGGGGTGGACGTTGCGTCAGTCACTCTTCTTCCGCCGGTGGGATCCTCAGGTGAGATCGGCCTGTCCTCGTCAGCGCTGCTCGCTGGCCTGGATATTTGGACCCTGTTCTTGATTGCTATTCACCATTCTCCTGATTGGTTCCTTTCTCCTCAGTCGCATCCTCAGTGCCCTCCTCGTCGGCGGCCGGCTCGGGAGACTCTGAGATCTTCTGTCCGGCCCCTGGGGCAGAAGCCCACTGCACCGCAAACTGCAGCAGCTTCGACACCGACTCGAATCCCAGCTTTTCTTTCGCCCGGCGCCGATAGGTTTCCACCGTCTTTCGCGCCAGATTGAGCCGGTCTTGAATCTCCTCAATACTACAGCCCTCCCCCAACATCTGAAAAACGGCCAGCTCTCGGTCGGTGAAATCCTCAATCGGAAAGCTCGGCTCGGAGGAGTCCCCCCGGGCGACCTTGTTTAAGATTTGAGAGGCCATCTCCCGGCTTAAAAACACCTCTCCCTGGTCTACCACCCGAATTGCCTCGATTAAGTCTTCGGTCGGCTGGTCCTTCATTAGGTACCCGGAGGCCCCGGACTGGACTGCACGCTCGGCATAGACCATTTCGTCGTACATTGAATAGACCACGATCTGCACCTCCGGGCACTGGGACTGGAGGTTCTGAACGAGATCCAGGCCGTGGGCGTCTTCCAGGGAGATGTCGATGACAGCCGTGTCCGGCTCAAGCTCTTCGATCTTGCGGAAGGCTTCATCGGAGGTGGTCGCCGTCCCGCAGACCTCAACGTCAAGGGTTTCGTTGATACGGTTGCGGATGGCCTCCAGGATCGCTGGATGGTCGTCGACGAGAAAAGTGCGGATGTGATCGGTAGACTGGGACGGCATGCAAAGCAGAACGTGCGGTGAGAAAGACGACGCAGAGGGAACCCCGAGAGGGCTGACGGGGCCCCTCAAATGTTACGGCCACAGAGGTTGCTATCACGAGGTGAGGAATTTCTCCGGATTACGATCGGTGTTCTCGCCTAACCATCATCCGATGATGCTGAGGCTGCCGGAAGGATGAGCGTGAAGGTGCTTCCCTCTCCCTCGACCGTTTCGACGTCAACGTCTCCGTCGTGACGACCGATGATCTCCTTCACGAGATACAGCCCGAGCCCCAACGAGGACTCTCCATCCGTTGGCTGCTGGCCAAGACGCTGGAACGGCTTGAACAGGCGGTCCAGGTCGTCTTCGTTCAACCCGGGTCCACTATCGGATACCGAAAAGCGGACGTCTCTTTCGGATTGGGTGACCTGAACCTCGACGGTCTCCCCGCGTGGCGAATACTTGAGTGCATTGTTCACCAGATTCTTCATTGCCTCCAGGAGCCGAACCTCGTCCCCAACCACCACGGCTTCGTCGACGAAGTCTCCGCGGCGTAGCTTCTGGTCCTTATACTCAGCGTGCGGCCGAAAGCTCTCGACGACTTGCTCGGCCAGTGCCACGACATCCACTGGCTCAAACGTAAAGCTCTCTGAGAGCACCGGCGGTGAGGAAAAATCAAGGTCCTCGAGGTGGTCGGAGGCCTCTTTCGCCGAGGTGTGGATCAGTTCAATCTTGCGCTTGGCGTCGCTGGATAGCTTTTCCTTTTCGAGGAGAATATCAGACAGGCGTTCGATTGCCAGAATGGGATTCTTGAGCTCGTGTAGGACGGCAGAGGGCTTTCTCAAATCCTTGCTCATTACACTCCGTCGGCTTGGAAACTGTCAGCGTCTACGATCTCTGAAACAAACCTGTCTCTCGTGGAGAACTCCTATCTCGTAGCTACGACGAGAGAGGTCGAAACCCTTTCACGGCCCTTGAACAATGTACCTGTATCGGGCACAAGAAATGTTCCACAGGACATCCCCGGGTGATTGCAGGGACCCGTCGCGCCGGTGCACTGGAGCATCCATCCACAAACTTCTTGGGCAGCCCATTTCTGAAGACCGCTACGTCATCGAGAACACCGGCGTTCTCGCTCTTCCCACACGCACCGCTGGTGGGGAAATCTCCAATTCTGAGCGGATACGCCCCAATCGTCTCAACCGCCCGAACTTTCAGGTCGCACAATGCAGCAGAGGCTTTCACAAAGCACAGTGGAAGCTTTTGCAAAGTACTGTGTCAGCTTTCCGATTTCAAGG
>CAZMDV010000224.1:0-4727 GCA_964564875.1 uncultured Salinivenus sp. | reverse complement strand
CTCTGTATTCTCTCAGTGCCGCCAACTGCGCCGCCTGTCGTCCGCGCAGAGTCATCTGAGGAAGACCGACGTGCACGCGCTTGAACTGAGTACGCCCGCCACGTGATGGAAAATTCGATCATCGGTACAGAAGTAGAAGGGTACCGGATTCAGGAGGTGCTGGGACGGGGGGGAATGGGCGTGGTGTACAGGGCTGAGGACATCGCGCTCTCCCGGACCGTGGCCCTCAAGCGAATCGCGCCGTCCCTGGCCAACGATGATTCCTTTCTGGAGCGCTTCCGGTCGGAGGCCCAGGCGCTCGCTCGGATCGACAGCCCTCACATCGTAGACGTTCACGCTCTCCGTCAGACCGAGATCGGGCTGCTGATCGTGATGGAGTACGTCGCGGGGGGCACCCTGGAAGATTTAACGCTGGAAGGGCCGATGGACTGGCAGGAGGCCCTGCCCCTCGTCGAGCAGATGCTCACGGCGCTGGAGCATGCGCACGGGGCCGAGGTCATCCACCGCGACATCAAGCCCCAGAACGTCATGCTCAGTGCGGAGAAGACGGTGAAGGTCACCGACTTCGGCCTGGCCAAGGTGCACCGCGGCGATTCGAAGGCAACCGTTACGCAGGGGGTGCACGGAACGCTCAACTACATGTCCCCCGAGCAGGTGAAGGGGAGCGCCGACCTCGACCATCGCAGCGACCTCTACTCGCTGGGCATGACCGTCTACGAGATGCTGGCCGGCGAGCTGCCCTTCGACGAGGACAGCGACGAGTTTGCGCAGATGCGAACGATCGTGGAGGAGGAGCTGCCACCGCCGGATGAGTACACCCCAGAGGTGCCCGACGAGATCTCGGCACTGGTGATGAAGGCCCTGGAGAAAGACCCGGACGATCGGTTTCAGAGCGCGACGGAGATGCGTGAGGCCTTCAAGGCGTTCGAGACAGAATACAAAGATGAGTCCCCCGCGCCCCCCACTACCCCCGAGTCGTCGTCCCAGCCCGCCGCCACGGCCAAGCAGCGAGCGACCTCCTCGCCGACCCGGTGGCCCCTCCTGGCGGGGGCGGCGGCGCTCGTTCTGTTGCTCGCCGGGGTGGGATACTGGGGGTTCGCTGGGGGCGAATCGACCCCACCGACGACTCAATTTTCCGTGACCACCGAGCCCGCCGGGGCCACCGTCTCCCTCAACGACCAGCAGAGCGGGACCACTCCGGTCTCAGACACAACCATCGAAGGAGACACGGCCCACGTGCGGGTGCAACAGGCGGGATTCGAGCCATTCGACACCACCCTGACCCGGCTGGCGGACAGACAAGAGGTGGCCCTCGACGTGCCCCTTTCCCAGAAGGAAAGGTCCCTTACCGTACAATCGAATCCGGAGGCGTCCCACGTTTCGATCGAGGGAGAGGACCTTGGACGCACCCCGACCTCCTACACGACGAGCAAGGGCTCCGTTCGGGTTCGAATGGAGCACGAGGGATATTTTCCCGATGATACCCTCCTCGCGGTCGCTCAGATCGACCAGGAGGAATTCGAGATGCAATTGGACCCTCGTCCCCAGCCCACCTCGAACGGTGACGATAACGGGGGAAACTCCAGTGGGAATGACACCAACACGACCACTGGAAAGAATTCCTCGACGTATGGAGTCCTTACGCTTGAGGCCTCGCCCTCGACCTCCATCTCTGCGGAGGTAGACGGAGAGTCCCGTCCGGCCGGTGAATCAATTCAGGTCCGGACCGGACGCCGCGAGATCCGCATTTCCCACCCCCAGTACGGACGCTGTGAGAAAACACTGACCGTGGAGGCAGAAGAGACGCAGACGCTCACCTGCCACTTTGCACACCAGGTCGTCGTGCGATCCGACCCATGGGCACAAATATTCCTTGATGGAGAGAACACGGGCGAGTCCACCAATCACAAACTGCAGTTGCAAACGGGGGAGACCTACAAAATAAGGGCACGAATTTTGAGCCGACCGTACACGGTGACAGGGGGAACGTATCAGAGGATTGCCGCCGAGAGCTACGAGGTGATCAGCGAAGAGACGTTTCAGGGAAACATGAAAAGCATCACTCTCCGCCCGAGCTTCGAGCGGGTGACGCACGGCCTGGAGTTTCGCACGACCCAATCGGAATCCAGCCAATAGTCTCGTCCAGTAGCGCACTTCTTTTCACAAGCCCGAGGAACGACCATGACTGTCTCACACCCATTTCGTTTTTTTCCGCGGCTCGTGGCCGTTCTGGGGGTCGGAGTTTTTTCCCTTTTCTTGGCTTCCTCTGTTTGCGCGCAGCCTGCGGCCTTCGAGAAGGCAAAGAAGGCGTATGAGGTCTACGACTATAAGACGGCCATTGACATGTTTTCGAGGGTCGCCGATGATTCGTCCATCGATTTGGAGACCCGGCGTCAGGCGATGCTTCACCTCGGTCGCATTTACGTCGGGCAGGACATGCAGGACGAGGCGCGGTCCGTCATGGAGGACCTCGTAAACACCAACCCCCCGAGTACTTTCATCGATCCGGATCGTGAGCCTCCCCCCCTCTTGGAGATCTACTACACGGTCATGAAGGAGAAGCAAGGGGACTACGCCGTCCAAAAGGAAGATCCGGGACTGCAGACCCTGACCATCATGGACTTCCGAAACTCCTCGATTTACGAGCCACAGCGGTACGATCCGCTTGCGAAGGGATTTCCCTCCATGATGATCAACTACCTCAATGGAGCCACCGACCTGAAGGTCATCGAGCGGCAGCGCATTCAGTGGCTGCTCAACGAGTTGAAGCTCCAGAAGAAGGTCGACGTTGTGGATCAGTCGACCGCCGTCGAAGTGGGCAACCTGCTGGGGGCCACTGCCGTGCTGTTTGGGAACTACAGTGTCGTCAGTGACGATCGGATGCGTCTGAGCGGCCGGCTGGTAAAGGTTGAGACCAGCGAGATTCTTCTCGCCGAAAAGGTCACGGGGGAGCCGGACGAGTTCTTTTCCCTCGTCCGGGAATTGAGCCAAAATCTCACCCGTGCGATTAACGTGGAGATCGAGGACACGGAGCTCGAAACGGGCTCGAAAACCCGGCTGCTCGACGCCCAGTTGGCCTACGCGCGCGGTCTCGATGAGATGGAGGACGAAAACTACCAGGCCGCACGCACGCAGTTTGAGCAGGCGCTGGAATACGATTCGAACTACACCCTGGCCCAGCGACGGCTCGAGAGCCTCAAACCCATGCTGGCCTCGGCGCAGAGCGACTCGACGGACACGTCCGATGGAGACGGAGGCCTTCGAGACCGATAAGCCCAATTGGTGACACGGATCCATGGTTGTCTCAACTCCTGTACGGCTCCTCCTGATTGTCACCTTGCTGTTCGGCGGTCTGCTCGCCTGTGCTCCCCAAGCGGGACTCCAGGAGGACCCCGAAGATTTCCGCGAGGACGTCGCCCGTCTGCAACGGGAGATTGCCGAGAACCCGGGGGACGCCGAGGCGCTCCGTGACCTGGGGGCCATCTACGTGCGCACCAAGCGAGCCAATCAGGGCTACGAGTACCTGCAGAAGGCCTTCTCGCGGGACCGGAACGACCCGAAGACGCTCTTCTACCTCGGTGTGGCCAGCGAGCGAATTGGGAAGCGGCAGGAAGCCCAGCAGCTCTACGACCGGTATACCGAGGTGCCCGAGGACTCTCAGTTTCGGACGCTCATGCGGGGCCGATACGAGTGGCTTCTCCGGCAGGAAATTCGTCGCAAGATGAAGGAGTTGATGGCCCGGGAAGACACGCTGGGCATGTCCCCAAACGTCGTGGCGGTCCTGCCCTTTGCCTATCAGGGAGACGACGAGCGCTACGAGCCCCTGCGGTACGGCCTGAGCGAGATGATCACCGTCGACCTCGCGAACATCGACGAGCTCACGCTGGTCGAGCGTACCCGACTGCGGGAGCTTCTCAATGAGCTCGAGCTCGCCCAGAGCGAGTACGTCGATCCCTCCACGGCCCCCCGAGTGGGACAGCTCTTGGGGGCAGGACGCCTCATCGGCGGTGGGTACAATGTGCTCGGCGAGGAAGAGCTCCGTACCGACGTGGCCCTTGCGGACCTGGAGCAGGCCGGGCAGGCACCCGATCTGGAGACGCGCTCGGACCTCTTGGAGAATCTCTTTCAACTGGAGAAGGAGATCGTCTTTCAGCTGGTCGATCAGTTGGGGGTTGAGCTGTCTCCCGCGGAGCGCGAGGAGATTGAGCGCGTGCCGACGCGCAACCTGCAGGCATTTCTCGCCTACAGTCGGGGCCTCGAAGCAGAAGCACGGGGCAATTACGAGGCGGCGGCCCAGGCCTTTCAGCGGGCGCAGGAGTTGGATCCCGGCTTTTCACGGGCAGCCGATCGACAGGAGGAGGCGGAAGGACTGAGTGCCGCGGCCGGAGGGACGGAGCAGGCGCTGCGGGCGGCCCGACAGATAGAGGGCCCGTCGGTCCAGATCGACCTGATAGGAAACCGACTGCGCATTCTCACCCAGACCACAAGCACGGAGGAGCGTCAGCCGGCTGCGGAGTCGGAAAATACAGTACTCAGGGATCCGCCCCCACCGCCGGGTGGAGAAGGCGGTTCTCCGTAGCAATGATCATCCCCCTCGAAGAAACTCGTGAGTTCGAGGATGAGAGAAGAAGGCTCACGCTTCCTGTACTGATTTCTCCAGTCTGTTTATCAGGAAGGATCCGAATTCATCGACGACCACGTGTTTTCTGGAGGACTAATGCTTCAGA
>CAZMDV010000223.1:0-4728 GCA_964564875.1 uncultured Salinivenus sp. | reverse complement strand
CACAAGGTGCTCAGCCCGCAGGACCAGTTTCTCGACGGCGACGCGCTGGGCTTTGAGGGCGGGATCAAGCCGTATCCGGGCGGACAGACGGAAAACCTGGTGTCGGTCCTAGAGCCCGGGCAGGACGACTTCAGCTTTTCGGAGTTTACCCCGCCGGACCACGACGAGCTCGTGATCTACGAGATGATGCTGCGTGACTTCCTGCAGAACAACTCCTACGCCACGCTCACCGACACGCTCGACTACCTAGACCGGCTGGGCGTGAACGCCATCGAGCTAATGCCGGTCTCCAACTTTGGCGGCAACAGTAGCTGGGGCTACAACCCAAACTTCCACCTCGCGCTCGACAAGGCGTACGGCCCGGCGGAGGACATGAAGCAGTTCGTGGAGGAGGCCCACAGCCGGGGCATCGCCGTCATTCTGGACGTGGTATACAACCACGTCACCGACCAGTCGCCCCTCGTGCAGCTCTACGGAGTGACCTCGCAGAACCCCTTCATCGAGGTGGGCGGTGGAGGCATTTGTGGCAGCTTCTTTCGGGAGTTGGACAAGGACAACCCGTTCATTCAGAACTACATCAACCGGGCCAGCGAATACTGGCTCGAAGAGTTCAACGTCGACGGCTTCCGCTTCGACCTCGCGAAGTGTCTGGGCGGGGTGGAAGGCGTAAAGGACATTTCCGACCACGTGTGGGACACCGTGGATCCGGACACCTACATGATCATGGAATTCTTCGGTAGCTTTCAGCAGGAGAAGGAGATTGCCAACTACCGGGCCGACGAGCCGAAGATCGACGGGATGATGCCGTGGCAAAACCTGAATAACCAGTACAACGAGGCATCGATGGGCTTCGTCGAGCCGGGCGGCATTTTCTCCTCCAACATCGAGCCCACGTACTTCGGCTTCGTGACGGACGGGTCGGGCAACAATTTTGATCGGCCCAACCTCATTTCTTACATGCAGAGCCACGATGAGCAGTGGCTCATGCAAAAAAACCAGCAGTTCGGGCGGACCTCGGAGGACGGAAGCTACAGCGTTCAGAGGCTCGAAACAGGACTCAACCGCCAGAAGCTGGTGGGAGCGTTCTTCCTCACCGTGCCCGGTCCCCGGATGATGTTTCAGTTCGAAGAGCTCGGTTACGGCTACAAGCCCGACGAGTGCCTCCGTGAGGACAGCGGCGAGGGCATTTGCGGTCCACAAGCGCCGGCCCGCACGGGCCCGAAGCCGATCCGGTGGGAGTACCGTGATCCCGACCAGAGCCCCGACCGCGTGCGCCTCTACAAGACGTGGCAGGCCCTGCTCCGCCTGCGTACTCAGAACCAGGTCTTCACGGATATCCCGTCCCTCAACGACGACGAGGAGGGCATCGACATCCGAGCGGACGAGGGGGACATCATCCGCACGATCAAGATCGAGAATGCCAGCATGGATGCCGTTATCGTCGGGAACTTCGGGGTCACTCGAAACACGGCCCAGGTCACGTTTCCCCAGACCGGCTCGTGGTATAACTTCTTCGAGGACACCTCGCGTCAGGTCGACAACGCCACGCAGAGCTTCCCGCTGCGCCCCGGCGAGTTTCGGATCTACACCACGAACCAGCAGGCGCCCCCGCCTGCGGGACTGGTCCCCAGCGCGCCGACGTTCCGGAGCACGGCCACCGTGAGCGCAAACGGGACCCAGGACTTCGGCGACACGGGGGTGGACGTGGACTTTTCCGGCGTAAGTGGCTCGGGAGAAGTCACGACCGAGAAGCTGGACGAGGATCCCCTCGGAACCGACGGCATCGACGAGGACAATGTGAGCCAGTACCGATTCGTCGTGGAGGCGGAGGGCGACCTCGGCTTCGATGCTAGCACGGAGATTCGGCTTGACGCGAGCACCCTCAGTGGCATCGACAATGCGAACAACGTTAAAATCTACCAGCGACCGACCGAGGACACGGGCTCGTTCACGGCCCTGACGACCTCCTACGAGGGCTCCGAGAACGAGCTGGTCGCGCCCATCAGCTCGGCCGATACGCTCGGCGAGTTCGTGCTGGCGAGCGACAGCGAGCCGCTGCCGGTGGAGCTGGCGGACGTCGACGCGCAGGTCGACGACGACGCGGTGCGGCTCACCTGGCAGACGGTCTCGGAGACGGGCAACGCCGAGTTCCGCGTTCAGCGGCGTGCCGGTGATGGGGGGAATACAGGAGAGGAGAACTGGACGCAGGTCGGCCGGGTCGAGGGCGCGGGCACGACGACGGAAGCACAGTCGTACCGCTTCACGGACGCGGAGTTGCCCTACGAAGCGGATCGGTTGACCTACCGTCTCGCGCAGGTCGACACGGACGGCAGTGTCCACTACTCCGAGGAAATTACCGTCCGGCGTGGGGTCAATGAGGTGACGCTGCGCGGCACCTACCCAAATCCGGCCCGCCGGCAGGTGACGGTGCAGTACGCCCTGCCGGAGTCGAAGCCGACCACGCTGCGCCTTTATGACGTACTGGGCCGCCGGGTCGAGACGGTCACGCAGGGGAAGCGAGAAGGGCGCCACGAGGTGCGGCTCGACGTCTCGGACCTGACGAGCGGCGTGTACTTCCTGCGGCTGACCGCCGGGGAGACGACCCGGTCGCGCCGCCTCACCGTCGTTCGGTAATCGGCGTCAGCCCTGCAGGGCCTTCATAGAGCCCCCGACTTTCGTCCGCCCCGACGGCTGGACAATATTCAACGCGAGATTGTCGGTACGGAGTTGCCGTCTTCCCCGATTCCGTCGTAGGTTAGAAGGTCCGTAGCGCGGTTGCTCTGTGGCGACCGCCGACCGCATCTATTCTTCGTGACCAACCACATGACGGTTTGATGAGCGATCCAGGCATTGAAGCACTGAGCAGAAAGGCGGACAAGGAGCAGGCTGCCTGTCCAGTCACCCTAGTGGTGAGCGGCAATATGGTCACCGGGCACATCGTGGCGAGGAGCACTTTCGAAGCCGACACGAATCGCATGGTGGAAATGGCCCAGGAGCAAGCCGGGGCCGGAGACGACGCCGTTCAGGCGATGGGCGACCTAATCTCGGCCATGCTCGAGGAGGTGGGAGGGTCCGACGAGGCCGACCAGTTCGTCCACGTGTCCGTTCAGGAGGTCATGACGGGGGCGGAGGCCATTCATCTTGGCGGATCTGTCTTTCGATTCCGCGCGAGTGAGATCCAGGGCTACACGATTGGGACCGTGGAGACGCAGGAAGCGTAGCGCATCAGTCGTCGAGGTCGGCGACCGCCGGCCGGTGCAACCGGTTCGAGGATGGTCCTGTCTGTTTCCATAGCACTGATGGCTCTTTTCCTCGGACGTCCCTCCTCCCATGCCCCGCACACATCTCGTTCGTTTTGGGCTCCTCGTGGGCCTCGGACTGACCCTTTTCGCCGCGCCCGCCACCGCACAGCCGACCCGGACCGTCGCCCGCTCCGTCTCTCTCGCCCCGGACGGACAGGTGACTCTGGACACGTTTACCGGCAGCATCGACGTGACGGCCGGGGCGCAGAGCCGTGTCGAGGTGGACGCCCGCATCAAGGGCGACGACCCGGAACTGGTGGACAAGACTCGCCTTCGCTTCGAGACGGAGAACGATCGCCTCGCCATTGAGGTGGACTACGAGGACGTGGAAGACAGCCAGGAGTTTCTGGGCCTGTTCAACATCGGGAGTGTAGACCGACCGGCCGTCCACCTTACCATTACGATGCCGCAGGGTGCATCCCTCACCGTCGACGACTTCAACTCCGAGGTGCTGGTGACGGGCCTTCAGGCCGGCGTGACCCTCGAAACGTTCTCCTCGTCCATCGACCTCCGCGACGTGGAGGGCCTCCTCGACCTCGAAACGTTCTCGGGCGACGTAGAAGGCGAGGCGCTCCGGGGCCCGTTTCGCCTCGAGACGTTCTCGGGTGACGCTCGGCTCCGGTTCACGGCCCTAACGGGCGATAGCCACCTCGAGACGTTCTCGGGCGACATGGAGCTCACCCTCCCGGCCGACGCCGGCTTCGAGCTCGCAGGGGAGGGGGATGCCTTCGGAGAACTCGACACCGACTTTGCCCTCCGGGCCGAGGGCGGGCGCCGCATTGCGGGGGACGGCGGCCCGCGCATCGAGATTGAGACCTTCAGCGGCGACCTCCGACTTCGCACGCCCTAGCGCACCGCCGTCCCGGGATCTCCGGCGAGGGCGGAATACTGTCGGGGGCTCATGTCGCTACTCGTACGTGATGGTGACGACGCGGTCCTCGTACTCGATCTTTACGCCGTCCTCTACGCGGGTCACTGTGGCCACCGACCGGTCGAGGTCAAGGTCCTGGCGCTCCAGGAACGCCTCTACGGTTTCTTCGGCCACGGCCACGTGTTCGGGGTCGCTACCCAGCTTGTCCACGTCGTCGGCCGCGTCGAAGAGGAACGGGGCAAGCTGCGCAATCGAGGTAGCCGCCATGAATTCGGGGCCAGGACCTTCCAGTTCTTCCATGATGGCGGGAGAGGTTGGATGAAAGAGGAGTGGGGACGCGTGAGCAAGGCCGTCCCTCGCCGCAGGACCGGGACGGCACATCTGCCCGCCTTGAATTCGGGACGGGCCGCGATGTTTTGCCCCCTCGCGCTGCCGCCGGGGGCGATGCCACTCCGTGGACTGCTGATGCGGCCAGAGAGGCGAGCACGATGGGCAAAGGGCAATTCCTCTCCCGCTCTGGTACTAGATTTCGCTCTCTCATTAAGCGGACCCGGG
>CAZMDV010000222.1:0-4754 GCA_964564875.1 uncultured Salinivenus sp. | reverse complement strand
TGATGTCGCTCCGCTCGTAGCGGGTGGGCTGGGGCTCGCCCGTGGCGGTGTCCACTGAGTCGAGCGGCTTGATGAGGGTCGGGATCGGCTTCATGTAGCCGCGGACGATCAGCGGCATGCCGGTGGAGGTGCCCCCTTCGGTGCCGCCAGCGTGGTTGGTGCGGCGTGGATACGACCGCTCCCCATCGTCCCGGGGCTCGATGGGGTCGTGCACCTGCGAGCCCCGGCGATGCGCGTTAAAGAAGCCGTCGCCCACCTCGGCGGCCTTCTGGGCCTGGATCGAGCAGATGGCTTGCACGAGCTGCCCGTCGAGCCGCCGGTCCCAGTGCACGTAGGAGCCGAGGCCCGGGGGCACGCCCGTCACCACCACCTCGTACACCCCGCCGAGCGAGTCGCGCTCTTTTTTCGTCTGATCGATGTGGTCCACGCAGCGTTCGGTCATCGCGTCGTCGAGCATGCGGGTGGCGCTCTCGTCGGCCGCTCCGTAGAGGGCGCTCGCCCCACCGCCTTCCTCGATGAGGGCATTGCGGCGATCTACCCATTCCTCCGGCTCGTCGAAGCCCACGTCGCCGATGCGCACCACGTGACTGCCCACCTCGATGCCAAACTCGTTAAGCAGGCGTCGCGCCACCGAGCAGCAGGCCACCCGCATGGCCGTCTCGCGGGCGCTGGACCGGTCGATCGCGGGCCGCATGTCGTCGTGCTCGTACTTCTGCATGCCCGCTAGGTCCGCGTGGCCCGGTCGCGGCATGGTGACCTTCTCCATGTCTTCCGGCGGCTCGCCCTCGATCGCCATCTTCTCGGGCCACCCAGCCTTGTCCTTCTCGTAGGCGCCGTTGTCGATGCGGAAGGCGATGGGGCTGCCCAGCGTCTCGGAAAATCGAACGCCCGAGTAGATGTGCACCTTGTCGTTCTCGATCTTCGACCGCCCGCCCCGTCCGTACCCGAGCCAGCGCCGGGCCAAGTGCTCGTTGATGTCGTCGGGCGTGAGTGGAAGCTGGGCCGGCACTCCCTCAAGAACGCCCACGATGGCCTCGCCGTGCGACTCGCCTGCCGTCAGGTATCGAAGCATGCTGTGTCGTTTGAACGTTGGTACGTTACGCGCTGAGAATCTGTTTGGCGAGAGGTCTGCGGCCTACGACTTCGTGGCTCTCGCGCAAGGCAGATTCTGAAAGGGGGGTGCAATGGTCTCAATGGGAACGAGAACGTTCACCCTTCCAACGTTCAACGGTCCAGCACCCCTACTCAATCTCGTAGAAGGCTGGGGTGCCGTCGCGGCGCTGCACCCGTACGAGGACCGGTCCCGTTGCGTCTGCCAGGTGCCGGACGACGTCGGAGGGTGTTTCAACTCGCGTCTCGTCGAGGTGCGTAATTACGACATTGCGGGGCAGCCCCGCGGCGGCGGCTCGTCCCCCGCTCTCGACGTACGCCACATACGCTCCGTTCTCCACCCCGAACGTGGACGCCTCAGCCTCCGAGAGCATGCGAAGGCCCGCGCTCCACCCCTCAACCTCGGTGACGGCCGCGTCGTTTTGGCGATCGTCGGGCGGTCGAAGCTCGGGCGTCTCCGAGCCGGAGGACGGACCGGAGCGAAGGTCGCTCAGCCACTCCTGGTACACAGGCGTGTCCTCTCCCATGAGCGTCACCGCGAGCGTCCGCTCGGTGCCGCTCCGCCACACGCCGACGGACACGGTGTCGCCCGGTCGCCGCCGGGCAATTAGGCTCTGGAGGTCGTTGGGAGCATTGACCGGTTCGCTCATTACGGACACCACGACGTCCCCGTCCCGCAGCCCGGCCTGGTCCGCCGCGCTGCCGGACTGCACTTCGTCGATGTACACCCCACGAATGTCGTCGAGGCCGAGGTCGTCGGCCCGCTCGGCGTCGACGGGGGCGATGCTAACTCCCAGATAGCCCCGCCGCACCTCTCCGTAGGCAATCAGATCGGTCGTTACTCGCTTGACCAGGGCTGAGGGGATTGCGAACCCGTAGCCGGAGTTCCGCCGGTCTCGACTGGCGATGGCGGTGTTGATGCCCACGAGCTCCCCCTGCAGGTTGACGAGCGCCCCGCCCGAGTTGCCGGGGTTAATGGCAGCGTCGGTCTGGATAAAGTTCTCGATCCGGAACTGATCCTCAATAATCCGGAGCTGGCGTCCCAGGGCGCTGACGATGCCGGCCGTGACCGTCGAGGTCAGCCGCAGCGGATTGCCGACCGCCACCACCCAGTCCCCAACTCGAACGCGATCCGAGTTTCCGAGCGGCACCACCGGGAAGTTTTTCTCATCGTCCACCTTGATCACGGCAAGATCGGTCGAGGAATCCGTCCCGATGGTGCGGGCCTCGTACTGCCGTTTGTCGGCCAGACGCACCCGAATGCGCTCGGCCCCCTCCACGACGTGACTGTTTGTCACAATGTATCCATCCGGACTGATGAGCACGCCACTCCCGAGGTTTTGGGAGGGCCGTCCAAAGGGAGTCTCGTCCCCGGCGCCTTCCTGCTCGGAATTCACGCGAATGGACACCACCCCGGCCTTCACCTCCTGGGCCACGTCACGGAACAGCCGGTTGAGGGCCGCCGGCGGCGGGCCTTGTTCCCGCCACGTCCGCGGGCCCGAGGCGGTTCGGGTCGTGCCTGCCCGCTCTGCCGCCCCCACGCGCTGAACGATCCGGGCCACCGAGGACCTGTCCGGATCGTCCTGCACGATCAGCACCACGAGGATGCCCGCCAGCAGGCCAACCAGCACGAGGCCGATCCCGGCAAACAGCCGTACAATTCGTCTCGAAGAAAACATCGGGGACGAATGGCAAGTGGGGAATAGGTGGCTCGACCTCCACCTTAAACCCACGAAATTGTTTCGGTCTCAGGCCCCCGAGGGGGCAAATAGAGCGTCATCGTGTGAAAGGCCCGCGACGATTTGAGAGGCGGAGGCGGGCTTCCCCACAGAGTGCAGTACAGGGACACGTCGGAACTTCGACGAAGGGGGACGTCCACCGGCGAGGCTCCTACACCTCGTCCGACGCGGGAGCCCCGTCCGACTCGAGAGATGGGGCTTTGGAGGAGCGCGGAAATTTGACCGTGAAGGTGCTTCCCTCGCCCTTCTCCGTCTCCACAGAGATGGACCCATCCATCCGCTCAGCTAGGTTTGCCGAGATGGCAAGGCCGAGCCCATTTCCCTCGTAGGTCCGGGCCCGCCCCCGCGACTCTTGCTTGAACTCCTCGAAGAGATCCGGCAGAAACTCCTCGTCGATGCCGATCCCGGTGTCCTCTACCTCGATGAACACGTGCCCGTCGGTGCGGCCCGAGGACACGGCCACATGGCCTTCGTCCGTGTACTTGATGGCGTTCTCGACCAGGTTGCGCACGATCTGCTTGAGGTACTGCTCGTCGCCGTCGGCGTACACGGGCGTATTCGGAGAATCGACCTTGAAGGAGAGGCCCTCCTTTTCTGCCTCGGCCCGAAGGTCCGACGCTACCTGACGGACACACTCATCGATGGGCACGGGCGTCCGCTCCAGTTCCTCCTCGCCGGATCGGAGCATCGAGAGATCGAGAAGGGCGTTCAGCGTCCGCTTGAGCCGCTGTCCGTTTTTCTCGATCATGTCCAGGAACGTTTCTTGTTCGTCGGTCGCCATGCCTCGCAGCACCTCGAGCGATCCGAGGATATTGGTGAGCGGGGTGCGCAGCTCGTGCGAGGTCGTGGCCAGGAAATCCTCCTTGAGGCGATTGGCCTCGCGGAGCCGCTCGTTTGCCTTCTTGAGCCGCTCGGCAACGACGCGTTCTCGCTCCAGTTCCCGCACCCGTGCCCGAGCGCGGCGCTTCTCCTCCTTGATCTGGTAGTAACGCCGGTACCCGTATGCCACGGCGATGAACGCGATGCCGTAAAAGAAATACGCCCACATCGAGCGGTACCAGGGGGGCTGGACGTGTAGCGTCAGCGACGCCACCTTGCTCGTGCGCCCCCGGTCATTCCGGGCCTGCACGCGGACGTGATAGGTTCCCTCCCAGAGATTCCGGTACCGCTGGCTCGCATCTTTCGTCCAGTCAGACCATTGATCGCTCCGGCCCACCAGCTTGTACCGGTATTCGTGGGGCTCGACCGTGCCGTAAAGCGGCGCCGCCACGTCGACGCGCAGATCCTCGTCGTACGGGACCGTCAGTGCGGAGTCGCCTGCCAGACCGGAGGGGTGCCCCCCGTACACGACCCGCTCCCCGCGGAGCGCTGTCACTTGCCGCACGAGCGCCAAAAAGTCCACTGCTCGTTGTTCAACGTAGGTACGCTCCCCCAACGCGTAGCGGAAGAGCTGCCGTCTATTGCCGAGCCATAATGTACTATCGCGGTTAACAGAAAGACTTGTGAATTTCGACTTTGGAAAGTGGAGCGGGTCGACGGTTTCCCAGCTGGTAATCCCATTTTCTCCCAAGTCCCCCGCAAAGACGCGGTCGCCCAGCACGATCCAAAGTCTGTTGCCCCTTTCTTCGAAAGACTTGACCGTAAGCGTGTCCGCCCCGGCAACGTCGGGCACAAGTGACGAACGACGAACGAACTGCCAGGCCTCAGGCGCCTGATCCGGGTTATCGATCTGAAAGAAGCCCCCCTTCGAAAAGACAGTGACTCGTCCATCAATCTTACTTGTGATTTTGTATCCTTCGGGAAGGCCGTCCCGCTCGCCGTACCGCGTCGTGGCCGTGACACGTCGCCCGTCGCTCGACAGTACGGCTCGGATGACCTCGCCCCCGGTCGTGCTCATCCAGAGCG
>CAZMDV010000221.1:0-4788 GCA_964564875.1 uncultured Salinivenus sp. | reverse complement strand
TTCCTGGTCACCACCACGATCAACGTAGACACGGGGATCGGCATGACGCTGCCCCCCAAACTGAAACCGGACCAGAAGCCGCCCCCGGTCAAGGAGCGGAACCTCATGAAGGTCTTGGTTAACGCTCAGGGCAAAGTTCTGATCGAGGAGGAGCGGGCGTCGGTCGCACAAATTCGAGAGCGTGTGAAGAAGCACGTGCTGAACTACGGCCAGAACTCAGACCTGTCCGACAGCCCCGACGATGCGGTCATCTCGATCAAGACGGGCGCCAAAACCCCCTACAGCAAGTACATCGAGGTCCTCGACGAGGTGTGGATGGCCTACCGCGAAATCTGGGACCAGATTGCGCGGACCAACACGCTTCCGGGGCCGGACGCCGGATCGGCAGGCCTCGACCAGACTTACTCCAGTTACCGGGAGTACGAAAACACCCTCGGCCCTGGAGAGGATAACAAAATCCGGGATACCTTCGGGGCTCAGATTTCAATCGCGGAACCGGACACTGGAGGGTAGTTCCCCTCGGGCGACCTGACGACGGCCCCTCACTTTTTCTCTCACCGACAGCTTTTCCTCATGGCCTCGCAGAAGTTTGAACGGCGAAGTTCCAGTACGGAGCCGGAGTTCACTACGGCGTCGCTCCCGGACATCGTGTTCATGTTGTTGATCTTCTTCATGGTGGCGACGGTGCTTCGGGAAACCGACATCAAGGTCCGCACTAAGCTTCCTCAGGCGGAGGCCCTGTCCAAGATTGATCAGAAACGGCTGATCTCGAAGGTGCATATCGGGCCGCTTAAGCGGGGGGAAAACAAAGGCCAGACGGCCATCCAGATCGACGACGCGCTGATCGAAGAACGGCGTGCCATCCGGCAAATCATGTACACCAAGCTTCAGGAGCAGCCGAAGCTCATCGTCTCTCTGAAGGTGGATCAGGAGTCTGAGATGGACATCGTCAACAAGGTCCAGCAGGAGCTTCGCGAAGCGAATGCGCTTCGGATCAATTACTCCTCGAACCGCGAGGGTCCCCCTCCCTCCTAACCCGGGTACTTCTCGCCCAAAAAAGCTCTGCTTGCCGGCAGGGCTTTTTTGTTTGGCGCCCTCTGTGATGTGAAATGGGGGAGACCCTCCTGAATCCCGCCGCAGCACGCACGGCGCCCGCCCCAAACGCCCACGCCCGCACACTCAATTCTCATCCGTTTCCATGGCCCATCATCTCACCCTGCTCCCCGGCGACGGAATTGGTCCCGAAGTGACCGAAGCGGCCGTCCAGATCATCGAAGCGGCCGGAGTCGACGTCGTCTGGGACCGTCACCGCGTCATTGGGGCGACGGCGGTGGAACGAGGGCGCCCGCCCCTTCCGCCCGATGTTATCGACTCGATCCAGGAGCGGGGCACGGCCCTTAAAGGGCCCGTGACGACGCCGGTCGGGCAGGGCTTCACGAGTGTGAACGTGCAGCTCCGCCAGCGCCTCGACCTCTACGCGAATGTGCGTCCCGCCACGTCGCTTGAGGGGCTCGACACGCCCTTCGAGGACGTGGACCTGATCATCTTTCGGGAGAATACGGAGGGACTCTACTCGGGCATTGAGTACTTCGACGAGCGGCTCGAAATCGCCGACTCGATCGCTCGGGTGACGAAGCGGGGCTCGGAGCGAATTATCCGGTTTTGCTTCGAATACGCGAAGGCAAACGACCGGGACCACGTGACGCTGGCTCACAAGGCCAACATCCTGAAGAAAACAATGGGGTTGTTTCTTGACATTGGCCACGAGGTGGCAGCCGAGTACCCCGAAATCGGGTTCGACGATCGCATTATCGACAACCTGTGCATGCAACTCGTCGTGAACCCCGACGACTACGACTGCATCGTGTCGACGAACCTCTTTGGAGACATTCTGAGCGACCTGACCGCCGGGCTGGTGGGAGGGCTGGGCGTGACGCCTGGAGCCAACGTCGGGGACGGGTTGGCGGTCTTCGAGGCGGTGCACGGAAGTGCTCCCGACATTGCGGGACAGAATGTGGCGAACCCGACAGCCATGATCCGCACGGCGGTGATGATGCTCCGCCACATCGACGAAGACGCCGCCGCGACGGCCATCGAACGGGCCCTCTTCGACATGTACCGGAGGGGCGACGTGCTTACCCAGGACGTGGGGGGGGACGCGACCACGTCCGAGTTCGCCGACGCGCTGGCCGATCGCGTCGGTGACGAGAAAGAAGCGTAATGGATCCGAGATCGCATCTTTCATGATTCAACGAAGACAAACACTTTACTTGCTGCTCGGCATCCTCGCGCTGGGGACTCTGGGAATCTTCGACATGCCCTGGAGTGGAAGGGCGGCAACCGAATTTGTCTGGTTCGTCCCGTCGCTGATTGGTCTCCTGGTGGTGACGATAGGAACCGCGATTGCGGCCATTTTCATGTATAAAACCCACGAGCAGCGGCAAACCCAGCGGACGGTCGTCGTTGGCGCCCAGATCCTGACCCTTCTTCTGGCGGGCGTTTTGTATGGGGGGCTGTATGTGGCTGGGACGTTGACCTTTATGGGGTCGACGGGCATCCTCTGGGCTCGATCCGCCGCGCTTCTCCTCCCGATTCTCGGCTACGTCTTTTTTCTGCTTGCTCGTCGGAACATTGAGGAGGATATCAAGAGCGTGGAGCGTAACAGACAGGGAAGAATCCGGTAGCGGTTGCCCTCAGGGCTGAATGCGATGTCCGCCGACTGGCCCCCTCGGATCTACGTCGTTCTCACCCTCGGCGTCATCAGTTTTGCCTTTGCGCCGATCCTGGTGCGCTGGGCGGGCGACGTGCCCGGCATTGCGATCGCGGTGTGGCGAACGGTCACGGCGGCCGTGGTGCTGCTTCCGGCGGCCGCGCTCCGCATCGGGCCGGAGGTGCGGCGGTTCACGCGGCGAGACGTGGGACTGATTCTCGGCGCCGGGGTGTTTCTGGGCCTTCACTTTATCGCGTGGATCGAGTCGCTCTACCATACGACCGTCGCCAGCGCGTCCGTACTGGTCACCACGAGCCCCCTCATTCTCGCGGTCCTCGGGTACCTCGTCCTCCGGGAGCGACTGAGCCGCACGACCGTCGCGGCCATTGGGACAGCCGTCGGGGGGGCAGCCCTCATTGGGTGGGCCGACGCGGGGACGGTGGCGTTGGGGCGTGGGGCGCTCTGGGGCAATTCTCTCGCCCTGGCTGGGGCCGTGCTCGTGAGCCTCTACCTGCTGATCGGGCGCGTCGTCCGGCAGAAGGTGTCGTGGCTGGCCTACGTGACGCCCCTCTACGCGGTGGCGGCCCTGACCGCCCTGTGCGCTGCCGCTGCGAAGGGGGTTCCCCTGCTCGGCTACTCCTGGCGGTTCTACGCCCTCTGTGCTGGACTGGCAATCGGCCCGCAGGTGCTGGGGCATGGATCGTTCAACTACGCGCTTCAGTACGTGCCCGCCGCCATCGTGGGGCTGCTGGCGCTGCTCGAGCCTGTGGGGGCATCGGTCCTGGCCTACGTGTTCTTCGGCGAGGTGCCCCCGCCCGTCTCGATCGTCGGGATGGGGATCGTGATGGGGGCCGTAGCGGTTGTCGTCCGGCGGCGAAAGACAGCGTCCGCCCCCAAGCTTGAGGGGGGGCGTCCGGTCGGGGGGAAGCAAGGGGGGGGAACGAGAGATGGCCGGAGCGCCTCACCCGGGTAGATCGAAGTTGGAGGCCGGAAGGTCTACGTAGGTCTGCCGGCCACAGAGAAAGTAGTCAACCGGAACGAGACCGCGGTAGGGAGGAAGAACGGCCGGTTCAGAAGGGCCCGGCCGTTCGTCGCGGTAGTGCCGCTGCATCCGGAAGGCATCGCGGTAGGCGCGGAGCATGGCCTGTGCCTCCTTCCATCGGCCCAGCGCGAAGGCGCGCCCGAGGGCGGCCACATCGCAGGCAAGGCGTAGGGGGAGGGTCCGTCGCCACGCCGACGGCGACAGGTTTTTATAGAGCATGAGCAGGCTGTTGCGGAAGTTGTAGTATGTCTTCCGGGGAGAAGCCTGGGGCAGTGAGGCACCGCCAATGTGGTACACCGTGCTCTCGGGCTCTACGCGAACCCGGTAGCCGTGCCGCTGCAGCCGCCAGCAGAGGTCGATCTCCTCCATGTGCATCTCGAACCGCTCGTCGAGGAGGCCCACCTCGTCCAGGGCCGAGCGGCGGAGCAGGAGGGCGGCGCCGGTTGCCCAGAAAACGTCCCGGGCATCGTCGTACTGCCCCCGGTCGTGCTCCACCGTGTCGAAGAGGCGACCCCGGGTGAACGGGTAGCCTGCGCGGTCGAGGAAGCCCCCGGCGGCCCCGGCATACTCGAATCGGTCCCGGTCGTCGTACTGAAGCATCTTGGGCTGCACGGCGGCCACGTCGGGGTGCTGCACCATCACGTCGACGAGCGGGCGGAGCCACCCGGGTGATACCTCGACGTCGTTGTTCAGCAACACGATGAAGCGGCCGGTCGCGTGGGGCAGCGCGGCGTTGTTGCCCCGACAGAAGAGCCAGTTCTCGGGGTGACGCACGATCTCGACCGTGGGGTATTCCCGGGCGATCCAGGCTGCGGTCCCGTCCGTCGAGGCATTGTCGGCGAAAATGATTTCAAGGTTGGAATAGTCGGTGGCCACGACGGAGGGAAGGCACTTCTGAACCACCGATTTGGCGTTCCACGAGACGATGACGATGGAGACGGTGGGATCCGCCATTACGTTGCGGGTTGGGCGTTGAGGGTTAAGCGTTAGGCGTTGATCGTTGGGTGTCAGGCATTGGGCGTTGAGCGTTTCTTAG
>CAZMDV010000220.1:0-4813 GCA_964564875.1 uncultured Salinivenus sp. | reverse complement strand
CGCGGCTGAACACGTCGAACGACATCACCTGGAAGTAGGTGTCGATGACGTGGCGCCCCACGATGTCGACGGCCGGGTAGTCCACCGTCCGCTCGGCGAAGCGCATGCTGGAGTCGTACGTGCGCGGCACCGATCCATCCCGCCCGATGGCAAAGTCGACCCCGTGCATCTCGCAGCGGTCGAGGAGATAATTTATGTCAAATTCAAATACGTTGTGCCCCTCGATCACGTCGGGGTCGCGCTCCTGAATGACGTAGACGAGTTCCTGGAGCAGCTGCTTCTCCCCGATGCCGTCGCGGAGGTGCAGGACTTCGGTCCAGTCGCGGTTGTCGGAGAGGGCGACGATGATGACCTCGTCCTCGGGCCGCTCGGCGTTGGGGAAGCCGCTCTCCGTGTAGACCTCGATGTCGAGCTGCAGGCGGTGCAGGTCGTCGAGCGTCATGTCGAGCAGGCAGGTCCGCCCCGTCTGCATGAGGTACTGCTGGGCGGGGGCGCCCACGCGGTAGATCTCCTCGGGCTGCTGCTGGTCACTGTCGGTGCGCCGCTCCACTTGCCGGAGGGCGTCCCAGTAGCCGTCCCAGGTGCGAAAGACGACCAGATGCTCGTAGAAGTTGTCGCCCTCCAGTCGCTTGTACCGGAAGGTGTCGCGGAGTCCCCGCAGGAGGGTGATGTCCGAGAGAAAGAAAAAGGGATAGAACGTCTCCTCGTGCTCGATAATTGAAGAGAAGTCGTCCGACCGCTGATAGAGCCGCACCCGGGCGGGCTCGCCCGACGGCCTGTCCATGAGAGGCTCCACGTCCACGATGCGCGGCATCGGATCCTTGCCGAAGAGGGCCACGTCGGCCGATGGGCGCTCGTCGGGCGTCGGGGGGGAGGAGACGGTGGCCGTGGCGGACGATGAAGCCATTAGACGTCGGTAGATCCCTTTGGAATACTCGGATTCCATCAACGAATCCCCGTGTGGGTTGTGCCGATTCGGTGGCAATTCCCTTGGCTTTTGGGGCTGGTTCCTGTACGTTCTGCGTGGCGGGAGGCGCGCACTCCGGGACGATTGCTCCGCTCCAGCGGCATGCCCACACTCACAGCCGACCAGGTCGAACACTACTTTGGGCGCCTGTTGCTCTTTCGGGACCTTTCCGTGTCCCTAAGTGGCGGCGAGACGCTGGTGGTCACGGGCGCGAACGGAGCGGGCAAGTCGACCCTCCTCCGCATCCTGGCCGGCGTGCTCACGCCGCGCTCCGGCACGGTCACGCTCACGGTGGACGGGACGGCCGTCCCCGACAGTGAGCATCCGCTGCGCACCGGCCTCGTGGCGCCGGCCGTCGGGGTCTACGAAGACCTCACGGCCCGCGAGAACCTCCGGTTTCTGGCGCGGGCACGCCGTCTGCCCGGGGCCGACTCCCGCATCGACACGGTGCTCGACCGGGTAGGCCTCACCGGCCGGGCCGACGACCGAGTCGCGACGTACTCCTCGGGCATGCAGCAGCGGGTGAAGTACGCGGCGGCCCTGCTTGCCGACCCGCCCCTCCTCTTGCTCGATGAACCCGTGGCCAACCTCGACGCGGCAGGCCGCGACATGGTCGATGCGCTCGTTCGCGACTGGCGCGCCCAGGATCGACTGCTCATCGTGGCGACCAACCGGCCGGACGAGGCCGACCGCCACGACCGTCGGCTTCGCATCGAAGACCACCGATAATACCGTTTCCGAATCAAAATGTCAGCACGTTGAAGGATCGGTGCATCGGGCGAGAAGTCTCTGCTCAACCTTCAACCTGCGAACGTTCAACCCCGACAGTGGTCGGGACAGGCCGTTGAACGTCGGAAGGTTTTGAGGGAGCCATCGTCCCGAACAATGGAGCGATCCCGACATGGGCTACCGGAGATCGTTTTTTCCCGCACTCCCATTTTCCCACGCACCCGTTCTCCCATCCCCACGTTCCTATGGCGCATGACACGACCGAGATCTACGTTCGAGAGCTGACCGAAGAGGACGCCGCCGACTGGCTCCGCGGGGCGTTCGAGGGGCTCGAAAAGGTGCAGGACGCGCCCATCGTCACCTACGAAGGGCAGTACGAGGGCGACACCGTGCCGGTGCAGATCACCGAGCAGGTGCGCAATCGACCATACACCAGCGTCTGGTTCAATGCCCCCGATCTGCCCTGGGGGTCGGTCTCGGAGTGTGCCCGGGCCGCCCACGAGGCCCTCGGGGCCGAGGTGCTTTGCTACCTCGATCAGCCCGAGGAGCCGTGGCTCATTCTCCGCGTGGCCGGGGGGGAGGCCGAACGCGTTGACGAGCGCGATCTGGACGACTTTTAGGGGCGGGGCGGGGCCTCGTCGGACGCGAGTGGGCGAAGCTCGACCGTTCCCGAAAAGGCATCAATGAAGAGCTCGGGCCCGCCACCGTTGAAGATCTGGCGCTCCTCTTTCGTCGAGGGCGTGCCAAAGGTCGAGTCGACCGTCACGTCTGCACTGCCGAGATCCGTCCGTAGCTCGAAGCCTGCGTCTGCGGGCAGGAAGAAGCGAAGGGTTCCCGAGTGCGTTTCCGCTGAGCTTGAGTCTGAGAACTGGCGGAACGACACGGAAATACTTCCTGCATGCGTGTCGAGCGTAACGCCCCCCTGAACCGCCGTGGCCGTGGCGGTGCCTGCGTGGGTGTCCAAGGTGAGGTGTCCCCCCACCGCGTCGACGGACACCTCTCCCTCGTGGGTGTCGATCTCAACGTCGGCGTTCACGTCTGAGACGTCAATGGTCGACGCATGGTCATCAATTTCAAGGGTCGCGGTTTCCGGCATCGTGACCCGGTAGGCCCACGCCGGGGTATTCGAACCCCCCGGCGAGATGGTGAGCAGGCCGGGAATTTGGATTGACCAGGAGTCGTTCTCACTACTGATCGAGAACCGCCGTTCGGAATGCTCGATGTCGAGGGTGGGAACCGGCTGCGGCTCACTCGTATCGGACGCGGGCCGCACCTCATACGCGACTTGGGCCCGGTCCCACGTGTCGACCGTGATGTGCCCCTCGTGGTTCGTGAGTTCGACCGCGCCGTCGTGATCCAGGGCGACCGTATCCCGCCGGATGTCCGAAGAGAATGAAGATTGAGCCCCCGCGGAGTGAGGACCGCTCAGGCCAAGGACGAACCCTAGTGCCATAATCCAGGGAAGGGAGGCGCGCGACATCGAAGGCACAGGGAGCCAGGATTGGAGTGATCGGCGGGGCAAGACGAACGCCCGTCTTTTCCTTCTTGAAAGAGAGCGTCCGCGGAAGGTTGCGTCCCCCTCGGCGGGTCGGAAAGCAGCCCCCGGAATTGCCCCCGGAACGGGTCGATCTTCTACTCAGCGCGAGCGGAGCGTGAGGTCGCCGTCGTGGGATTCGAAACGGATTGCGGGGCCGCCGCCATGTACGTCGCCCCGGTAGTTGACTTCGTCGTCGTCTTCGTCCGCAATGCGGATCGAGCGCAGGTCGAAGTCAGAACTCACGTCGCCGTCGTCATCGAGGTCGGTGTTGAGATCAAACCCGGCGCCGGCGGGCAGGGTCAGCCGCACGTCCCCGTCGTGGGTGTCCGCGGAGACGTCATCGGTCAGAGCGGCAAAGGAGACCGACGCGCTTCCGTCATGGGACTCAAACCAGAGCCCGCCCTCTAGGGCCTCCGCAGTGAGCGTCCCGTCGTGCGTGTTCACGTCAACACGGCCTGCGACGCGGCGGAGATCCATTTGGCTCTCGTGGGTGTCAATGGTCACGTCGCCCTCCTGATCAGTGAGGACGATGGGGCCCTCATGGGTGTCGAGGGTGACCTCACCGCGCTGGTCGGCGACTGTGATTGAGCCCTCGTGGGTGCCGATCTGGAGACGGGCGGCGAGGCCCGTCGCGTCGATCGTCGATTCGTGGTCGTCGATCTGCAGGGCCGCGGTGCGGGGCATCCGGATCGTGTAGTGGACCGCGGGGATGTCGATGCCGCCCCACCGGAAGCCGTCCTCGTCGAAGCCGAAGACCTTCGATTCATCGTCGCCCTCTTCGTGCGCGGTGGCGAGGCGGAGCCGATTGTTGGTCACCCGCGACTGAATGGTGGCCTTTTCGGCGTTCGGGTCCTCGTCGGTCGGCATAATCTCGGCCTCGTACTGCACCTGATCGCGGTCCCAGGTGGTCACCGTGATACTGCCTTCGTGGTTGTCCACCGTGACCGCGCCGTCGCCGGGAAGCGGCACTGTGTCGCTCACGGTGCGGGCCGGATCCTGGGCAAGAGCGGGCGCGACAAGACCAACGCCGAAGATCAGAAACGTCAGCAGCGAACGCAGAAGAAGTCGAGACAGGGGCATGGGAGGGGGCTGTTTTGCGACGGACTCTTGAAGTATCGACCGTAGAGGAACCCGGTCTCCACTCTAGCAGACAGGGACATCCGCAAATCCGTTGCATTCCCTATTCGACCGCATCGGGGCCTCCACCCAACGCAAGGTCTACACGTGCTCCTCGGCGTGGTAGGACGAGCGCGTGAGCGGGCTGCTCTCCACATGCTCGATGCCCTTCTCCTCGCCGACCTGCTTGTACCAGTCAAACACCTCCGGCTCCACCCACTCCTCGACGGGGAGGTGCTGCTCGGTGGGCTGCATGTACTGGCCGATGGTCATCACGTCGAGCCCGATCTCCACGAAGTCGTCCATGATCTCCAGGACCTGCTCCTTCGTTTCGCCGAGGCCCACCATGATGCCGCTCTTGGTGCGCAGGCCCTCGTCCTTGGCCCACTGCAGCACCGTCAGCGACCGTTCGTAGTCGGCCTGCGGGCGGACGCGGCGGTAGAGGCTGGGCACCGTCTCCACGT
>CAZMDV010000219.1:0-4846 GCA_964564875.1 uncultured Salinivenus sp. | reverse complement strand
ACGGAAAGCATCAAGGAGCGGGTCATCATGCCCCTCACGGGGAGCTACGCGGAGACCGACCACGTTCTGGGCCACGAACTGGTCCACTCTTTTCAGTACGACATTGCTCTTCGCAAAGAAGGGGGGAGCTTTTCGCTCCGCAACCTGCCGCTGTGGTTCATTGAGGGCATGGCCGAGTACCTGTCGGTGGGCCGCCAAGATTCGCACACGGCCATGTGGATGCGAGATGCGGCCCTGCGCGAAGACCTGCCGACGATCCGGCAACTTACGCGAGACCAGCAGTCGTTCTTCCCCTACCGGTACGGGCAGGCCTACATGGCGTACATCGGCGGAAAGTACGGCGACGCGGCCGTTACGGACCTCTACAAGATGAGCGGGAAGGTGGGCGTCGACTCGGCGTTCGTGTACACGCTCGGCATCACGGCCGACTCTCTCTCGGCCGAGTGGAAGGAGGCCACTCGCGAGGCGGTCCTGCCGGACGCCAGCGAGCGAACTCCAGTTGACTCGGTGGGCACGGCCGTGATCGGAGAACCCGGAGCCGACTTTCAGCTGAATATTTCCCCGTCCGTAAGCCCAGATGGGCGATATGTGGCCTTTATCTCGCGGCGTAATCTTTTCAACACCAACCTCTTCGTTGCCGACGCCGAGACGGGTGAGATCGTCCAGCAGCTCGAAGGCACGCGGTCGAACCCGCACTTCGACGCGCTCCGGTTCATCAACTCGGCGGGGTCGTGGTCACCCGACGGGCGGCGGTTTGCGTTTATCACGTTCGCCGAGGGCCGCAACGAAATCAACACATTTAACGTCAAAACGGGCGAGATCAAAACCCGTACTGCGGTTGAGGGCGTAGGGGCGATCCACAATCTGGCGTGGTCGCCCGACGGGAAGTCCATTGCATTTTCGGGCCTCGAAGGCGGGCTGAGCGACCTGTACGTGTACGATCTTGAGGCGAAGAGCGTACGCCAGCTTACGGACGACCGCTACGCGGCCCTGCAGCCGACGTGGTCGCCCGACGGGGAGACCCTCGCCTTCACGACCGACCGAGGCCCGAACGGTACCAACTTCGAAACGCTCGAGTACGCCGAGGAGCGCATCGGCCTCATCGACGTCGAGTCCGGCAAGATCCGGGCGATCCGTCCGTTCTCGTCTGGCATGCAGCACAATCCCCAGTTTAGCCCGGACGGCCGTAGCATTTACTTCATCGCCGATCAGGACGGATATAAGGACGTCTACCGGTACGATCTGGACGAGGAGGCGACCTACCGCGTGACTGAGATTCAGACCGGGGTGAGCGGCATCACGGCCCTCTCTCCCGCCCTCTCAGTGGCGCGCCGGAGCGGACGGATGATGTTCTCGGTCTTCTCGAACGGCGGCTACTCGATCGTGGGGCTTCCCGGAGAAGAGACGGAAGGCGAGCGGGTGGTCCCCGAGGAGCAATCGAGCACGGCTGCGATCTTGCCGCCTGTGCAGCCGACCGACGAGGGACTGGTGGGCAGTTATCTGGACGATCCGCTGACGGGCCTGAAGGACCTGGAATCTTCCACCTCCACCAAGGCCAGCGATCGGCTCTACCTCGACCGAATTGTGCCGCCCTCCGTTGGGGCCTCGGTGGGTGGGCCCGTCGGGACGCAGGTGGCCGGCGGCGTCGGGTTTCTCTTCAGTGACATTCTCGGCCACCAGAACCTGAGCGTGTTTCTCCAGGCCAACGGGACGGTCAAAGACATTGGGGGTGGGGTGTTCTACTCTAACCAGGAGAACCGGATGAACTACGGGGTGGGGATCTCGCATCAGCCCTCGGTCTTCGGAGAGGTGGGCCGTACGCGGGACGGAAGCCTCGTGCAGGTCATCCGGCGAATTTTCCAGACGCAGGTGGGCACGCAGGCGAGCTATCCACTCTCGCAGACCAATCGGCTCGAGTTGGGACTCGGAGCGACGCGCTACGGGTTCGACGTGACGGCACGCGTGTTTGATCAGTTTGGAGGGGCACAGGAGGTGGATGTTGGTACGTCACGGGATCCCCTCTATTTCGCGCGGACGAGCCTCGCGTACGTCGGGGACTTTTCGAACTTCGGACTCACCTCGCCCCTGCAGGGGGGGCGCTACCGCTTCCAGGTGACGCCCCAGGTCGGGTCCCGAAACTTCGTGTCCGTCCTGGCCGACTACCGGCGCTACTTCTACCGCGAACCGGTGACGTTCGCCGTTCGGGGACTCCACCGCGGCAATTACGGGGCGGGCTCGTTGGAAGGCCGGTTCACGGATCTCTTCGTCCGGGAGACGCTCGGCGATCCCTACCAGACTGGCTTCGTTCGGGGCTACAGCTTCAACTCGATCTTCGAGGAGCCGAAGTGCCAGCGTCGGGGCATCTGTAAGATTGGGCGGCTGTACGGAACGCGGATGGCGCTCGGCAGTGCTGAGGTTCGCGTTCCGCTACTCGGGCCAGAAGTGTTGAGCCTCGCGGCCTTTCAGTACCTGCCGACCGATCTGGTGCTCTTCGCCGACGCAGGCGTGGCGTGGACGGGTGAAGACCTGGCGGAGTTGTCCTTCTCCTCGAGCACGATCCCGCTGAACGAAACTCAGCAGTCGGATCCGGCCGCGAGCGGTTCGGTGCCGGCGCAGCCGGTGACGAGTGCCGGGGTGTCGGCGCGCGTGAACGTGCTGGGGGCCGTCATCCTCGAGGCCTTCTACGCCCGCACGTTCCAGCGCACCAAAAACTGGGACTTTGGGGTCGTCCTGCGACCGGGATGGTGATTTGATTACGCGTTGGGCGCTGAACGTTGTGACCGGGCCTCGGCCCGGGAAGGGGAACATGGGTCAGGCGTCGAGGCGACCGCGGACGACCGTGGTGGCGCGCCCGGCGAGGGTGACTCGCTCAGCATCGGGGGCGTCGAGGTGGACGCGCACGGTGCCGCCCCGCTCTGAGACCTGTCGCCCGGTGAGGGACGTGTGCCCGGTTCGGACGGCCCAGTACGGCCCGAGCGCGCAGTGGGCCGAGCCGGTGACGGGATCCTCGGGGACGCCCACAGCGGGGGCGAAAAAGCGGGACACGAAGTCGACGTCGTCGGCATCGGCCGCAGCGGTAACGATGATTCCCCGCGCGGCGTCGAGGGTTTCCAGCGCTGACAGGTCCGGCTGAAGGGTGCGCACGGCGTCCGGGTGCCGGAGGCACACGAGGTAGTCCCGTCCGCTCCAGCGGACCGCCTCCGGGGCCGCTCCGCCCAGGCCGTCGAGCAGGGCCGAGGGGGGCTCGGCGGGCTCGACCGGATCGGCGGGAAAGTCCATTCGAACCCATCCGTCGTGGCGCCGGGCCGTGAGACGGCCGCTCGCGGTGTCGAAGCGGGCAGGCGCCCCAGCGGCAACCACTCCCTCCGTCCAGAGCACGTGCGCGCTGGCCAGGGTGGCGTGGCCACAGAGGTCGACCTCGTGGCTGGGCGTGAACCAGCGTAGCCGATGCGTGCCGTCCGGCTGGGGCCGGAGGAAGGCCGTTTCCGACAGGTTCATCTCGCCGGCCACGCGCTGCATCCAGTCGGCGTCCCGGGGCTCGGGGAGCAGGCACACGGCCGCCGGGTTGCCGGCGAAGGGGGTATCGGTGAACGCGTCTGCCTGGTAGAATGGCACGGACATGGGCGGCGGCTGCTCGGGGAACGACGGCTGCGGAGAGTGGGGGAAACGAAGCGCCCCGAGTGCAGGTCCAATGGAGCAGGAAGAGTCGCCCCCTTGTCATTCCGGCCGACGGCACCGAGCACGCATGTACAATTTCGTCCGCCCGTTTCTTTTTCGGATGAGTGCCGAGCGCGCGCACACGGTCAGCCTGCGGGCGGCCGAGGCCGCGCAGCGCACCGCCCTCCCCCTCATCAGGCCGCAGTACCGGTTCGAAGACGAGCGGCTCAAGCAACGGCTCTGGGGGGAGACCTTTCCCAATCCCGTGGGGCTGGCCGCCGGGGCCGACAAGAACGCCCGAGCCGTTCCGTTCTGGGAGGCGGTGGGCTTTGGCTTCGTGGAGGTCGGGTCCGTGAGCGCCCAGCCGGCGTCGGGCAATCCCAAGCCCCGGGCCTTCCGGCTGCCGGACGATCGGGCCCTCATCAACCGGCTGGGGCTCAACAACGACGGGGCCGAGGTGGTGGCGGACCGGCTGGAGCAGGGGCGCTCGGACCGGACCCGCCCCCTGGGCATCAACCTCGTCAAGACCCCCAATCCCGACATCATGGGGACGGCGGCCCTCGACGATTTCCGGGCGAGCTTCCAACAGCTCAAATCGCAGGCGGACTACGTGACGCTCAACGTCTCGTGTCCGAATACGGAGGAGGGCAGCACGTTCGAGGATCCGGACGCCCTCGACGAACTGCTCGGAGTGATTGCCGCGGAGCAGAAGGCGCCGGGCCTCGCCGTGCCCGTCTTGGTGAAGCTGAGTCCGCCCCTCGGCGACCAAACCCTGTTCGACACCCGCCTCGAAGAAATCCTCGCCGTAGCGAAGGCCCGAGACGTGGACGGCTTCGTCGCGACGAATACGACCCCGGACCGGCCGCACCTCCAAACCCCGGACAATCGGTTGGCGGACATTGGGACGGGTGGGCTTAGTGGCCCGCCCCTGGAAGCCCGGGCAACACGGATGGTGCGTTATCTATGCCAGGCGACTGATGGGTCCATTCCCATCATTGGGGTGGGGGGCGTGCACGATGCCGACTCGGCGTACGCCAAGATTCGGGCGGGCGCATCGCTGGTGCAGCTCTACACGGCGCTTGTCTACGAGGGCCCGGGGCTCGTGCGGGACATCAAAGAAGGCCTCGTGGAGCGGCTGAGCGACGACGGGTACGCCTCGATTGAGGGAGCTGTTGGCACCGACGTCTGA
>CAZMDV010000218.1:0-4879 GCA_964564875.1 uncultured Salinivenus sp. | reverse complement strand
CGTCGTCAATGCGAAACGTCGGTTTGGATTTCATAGCGACCGGGCAGCAATCCGTCGTGTTTGTGTGCAAAACGGACGTGCACGCTGACAAGAAACCCAGTTTCCGGTCACGAGTCGTCTGAGACCCGCTCCTCCGGCACCCACGCCCACTTCAGTGTGCCGGAGACGAGTGGCGTGTCGTCCTCGGGCGCCGTCAGCGCCACGTCCACCTCGATTTGGCCGAGGGGACGCGACTGGATCTGGGCGCCCGCCTCGCTCGTGAGGGTCGCCTCGGCCTGCACTGCGCTTCGTGCAAACTCATCGAACGAGAGGTCCATCGTGCGCAGCAGGGGCGACGACCCGTCCGGCACGTTGAGCGCCACGACGAGCCCTGTTGCGGTTTCGGCCAGGAGGGCAAGCGCCGCGGCGTGAAGGCCGCCGAGGTGGTTCTGCACGGCCTGGTCGTTGTCGAGCCGAACGGCCACGCGGCGCGGGGTGTACGCCTCCACGAAGCATTCAGCAGTGCTGACGAACGGGATGACCTCGCCAACGGCCTTCGTGACGAGCGGGCGACGGAGGCGCGGGGGCGTCTCCGCGTACCGGTCGGCAATCTGAACGAATGGATTGGGGGTCGGCATGAGGGCGGAGTCAAATTGAGCTGGAGAACGAGATCTTGGGCCACCGGGGCTTCGTCGTGGACATCTGTAACGCGGGGCGGGTCCCTCCACACAGGTAGGGTGGACGGCAAACGCCGTCCGCGACGCAGGGTCAACGGGTCGGTCGTCTTCGGTAGCCGCCGGAGCGGGCGGCCCGTTTTTTGCTGGGTCAAATGGTGGGGAGCAACGGCCGCACTCGTTTTCTCCTGGGGCCTCCGTTTCGTTCCCAAGGATTTCCAAATAGGAACGGGTCGTTAGCGAACGTCTCAAACCTCGGTTCGTATGGATGAATCCGCTTTTCTTTGCCTCTGCTTCTAGAGATTCCGCTCTACGCGCGGCGACTTCCGCTATGTCAAGCCCGTCCCTCACCGAAACCGCTCTCGAAGAACTGGAGCGTCTTATTGTCGAAAAGATGCCGATCACACAGCATCTTGAGTTTGAGCTCGCGGCGGATGAGCAGGGACGCCTGCGTGCCTCTGCCCCGTTGCAGCCCAACGCCAACCACATGGGAAGCGCGTTTGGCGGGAGCCTCAGCATGCTCGCGACGGTCACCGGGTGGGCGATGATGCATCAGGTCGTGCAGGATGCAATGCAGGACGCGATGGAGGACATGCGAGAGCGGGTGGAGGTGATCATTCAGGAAAGCGACATCGAATACCTGCGCCCCGTCTACGAGAACATCTCGGTTGTCTGCGAGCCGCCGGACGAGGACGCCCAAGAACGATTTCAGGAGATGCTCGATCGCTGGGGCCGCGCGCGGCTCGACCTCGAGTGTAAGATCAATGCCGCTGGCGAGCGGGCCGTCACCTTTATTGGGCGGTACGTGGCCCTGGCTCAGGGCGCGGAGCAGGGAGATGGAGCCGTCACTCCTCCACAGAGCATGGAGCGAGGGGAGTCCTCCGACGCATAGCCCTACACCATCTCCTCGTACATCCGATAGGGCGGCACGGTCATGCCCAGCTCTTCGTAGGCCGCCTGGGCCTCCGTATTGTCCTGCTCCACGTAGAGCCGGAGCCCGCACACGTCCGGTGCATCGCGGGCCCGTTGCCGCACGTCACGATGGAGCGCCGTGTAGACGCCCGTCCGCCGCTCCTCGGGGCGCACGTAGACGCTCTGGATCCACCAGAAGTCCGCGTTGCGCCAGTCGCTCCACTCCGTCGTGATCATCAGGGCCCCCACGACGGTCGCGTCGCGCTCCGCGACGAGGTAGAAGGCCTGCTCGGGCTTGTCGAACACGCCCCGCACGCCGGCCCGCACCGTATCAGGATCGAGGGGCTTGTCCTCCGTTTCCCGGGCCATCGCCTCGTTGAACCGGGCGAGGGTCTCGGCGTCGTCGACGGTGGCGCGGCGAATGGTGAGAGTGCCGGGCATGGGGGGAGTGGCAGCGCGTTCGTACAGAGTCTACTGCATCGGGAATCGGGATCGGGAATTGGGGGGAGGGTTTTTCTTCCCTCCTCCAGATGCTTACGCCTCGGAGCATTTGCACTGCTCGGCAGGAATGGAAGTCCGGCACCACCGCAGGCTACGCCTCCGCTCGACTCAACCGGTGGGCCTGCCGCGTAGGCTCGGGGATCTTATAGCGGGGACTGCATTCGAGGGTGAGGGCCGCCGCGTCGTTCAGCGTGATGCGGTGGCCCACGCTCACGTAAACAGGATTGACGTCGGTCCGCGTGCGGAGAACGTGTCCGATTGTCTCACCATTGTCGACCAGCGGCACCCGATTTCCTTTCTCGGCACCAAGGTCGCTCTTCGGCGTGCCGATGAGAATCGACTTGGCGACCCCGAGAGTGGGGTGATTAAGGAGCACCCCGAGGTGACACGCAAAGCCGAACCGGCGGGGATGAGCGCGCCCGTGGCTGTCGGTCATCAGCACGTCGGGCGTCACGGAAAGCCGCTCCAGGGCCGGGAGGACCGGCGGCGTTTCGCGGAAGCTCAGCAGGCCCGGCACGTACGGAAAGGGCACTTCGCAGCGATGACTCGCCTCGTCGACCACGTCGAGTTCTGGCAGCCCCAGCACCGCCACGGCCGCCCGGGCGGTGTCCTCGCGCACGCTCACGTCCACCCCCGCGATCGTTTCGATCGTGTCCGGCAGGGGCGTCTCGGCCACCTCCGATTCCAAGCGGCGTTGGATGCGTTTCGCCTCGTCCGGCGAGACGTCCCAGTCATGTTGATGTTGGAGAGACACCTGCATACGGACGTAGGTCAGAGCAATGGGTAGGAGCGTTGACCGCCCCCGCCTCGCCCTCTCGACGGCCGGCGGTCCGCCGCTTTCCAAGAAGCACACAGCGTGACCGAGTGCAATGTAGTCAGCGCCTCCGGCAAAGAAAACCCCCTCCTGCCTTCGGGACAGCCGCACCCTCGGACAGTGGGAAGGTCGTAGGCCCGTTCGCCGGTCTTCCCACGCTCCTGTTCCCCCCTTCTCTCAGTCCCCAACCAAGGTCAAAGTTTCGGTGAATCGAATCGAAAAGGAATCCTGATCGGCTTGTGAGCATTGGTAATTAGTCCCGAAAAAAGCCGTCTGGGTCCAGTTCCGGGTCCATAGCTCAGCTGGTTAGAGCGCTACGTTGACATCGTAGAGGTCAGTGGTTCGAGTCCACTTGGACCCACTGCTGCCGCTCTCAGGAGGCATCCTGGGGCGGCTTTTTTGTTGGCGGGGCGCTCAAGCTCCACCTCCATGCTGCTGAACGAGGTTCCCCCTCCCCCATGGCCGAGATCGACACGAAGGAAATCACCATCACGCTCCCGGACGGCTCCGTGCAGACCCATCCGGCGGGCACCACGGGCCGCGAGATCGCTGAGAGCATCGGCGCCGGTCTCGCCCGCGATGCCCTGGCCATTAAGGTGAACGGCGAGGTGCGCGACCTGGACCGACCCATCACGGAGGACGCCGAGATTGCGATCCTCACGTGGGACGACGAGGAGGGCAAGGAAACCTTCTGGCACTCCTCGGCCCACCTCATGGCCGAGGCGCTGCAGGAGCTCTATCCCGACGTCAAGTTCACCATCGGCCCGCCCATCGACCAGGGCTTCTACTACGACGTGGACCTGGGCGACCAGACCCTGTCCGCCGACGAGCTGGAGGAGATTGAAGAGAAGATGCTGGAGCTCGCCCGGCGCGACGCGGAATACGAGCGGCACGAGGTGTCGAAGGAAGACGCGATCCGGCACTACAAGGAGGAGGACAACCCGTACAAGCTGGAGCTGATCGAGGACCTGGAGGAGGGGGAGATTTCGTTCTACGAGCAGGGCAACTTCACCGACCTCTGCCGCGGGCCCCATATCCCGTCGACCGGCGACATCAAGGCGCCGAAGCTGCTGTCGGTGGCCGGGGCGTACTGGCGCGGCGACGAGACCAACCCGCAGCTGACCCGCATCTACGGCATCAGCTTCCCGAAGCAGACGCTCCTGGAGGACTTCCTGGAGCGGCGGCGCAAGGCAAAGGAGCGGGACCACCGCAAGCTCGGCAAGGAGCTGGACCTTTTCACGTTCGACACCGAGCAGGTGGGCCCCGGCCTGCCGATGTGGCTGCCGAAGGGCACCACGCTCCGAGAGACGCTCCGCGAGGTCCTGCAGGACGAACAGATCAAGCAGGGCTACAAGCCGGTCTGCACCCCCCACATCGGGCGGCTCGACCTCTACCGCACCAGCGGGCATTACCCGCACTACGAGGCGGACCAGTTCCCCCCGATGGTGACGGGCGAGACCGACAATGGCGAGGAGGAGGGCTACCTCCTCAAGCCCATGAACTGCCCGCACCACGTCAAGATCTACCAGAACGATCACCACTCGTACCGCGACCTCCCGGTGCGGCTGGCCGAGTTCGGCACCGTGTACCGGCAGGAGCAGACCGGCGAGCTCGGGGGGCTTACCCGCGTGCGCGGCTTCACGCAGGACGATGCCCACATCTTCTGCATGCCCGAGCAGGTGAAAGCCGAGTTCAAGGACGTCATCGACCTGACCTTGAAGGTGCTCGACGCCCTGGGCTTCGAGGACTTCGAGGCGCAGATCTCGCTGCGCGACTCCGCAGATACCGAGAAGTACGTGGGTCGCGACGAGCTCTGGAACCGCGCCGAGCAGGACATCCGTGAGGCCGTGGCCGAGACCGACCTCGACGCCTACGAGGAACCGGGCGAGGCCGCCTTCTACGGGCCGAAGCTCGACTTCATGGTCGAGGACGCGCTGGGCCGCGCCTGGCAGCTCGGCACCATCCAGGTCGACTACAACCTGCCGGAGCGCTTCGAGCT
>CAZMDV010000217.1:0-4895 GCA_964564875.1 uncultured Salinivenus sp. | reverse complement strand
GCGCGCCGACGAACGATCCTGTGCGAAAAGCGCGATGTTTCTGCGCGAACCGAGACTCGAAGCGGCGGGCTACTCGTCCGGCGAGCCTCCACACCACGAGGGAATTTTTAACATACGATCGCCCTGCGATGTCTCCCACCGACCTTCGCGATCACTTCCCCCACACCGAGCACCAGACGTACCTCAACCACGCGGCGGTGAGCCCCATGAGCCGCCCCGTCCGCGAGGCCATCGACGCCTACGTCGCCGAGCGGCACGGGGCCGACCCGGACGCGCCCATCGCCAACTTCGACGCCTTCATGCCGGTCGTGACGGAGACGAAAGAGCGGGCGGCGGAAGTGCTCGGGACGGACATCGACCGCGTTGAGCTCGTGCCCAATACGTCGACCGGCCTCAACATCCTCGCCCAGGGGCTCGACTGGCAGGAGGGCGACCGCATCGCTGTGCCCGACGGCACGTTCCCGACCAACGTGTACCCCTTCCTCAACCTAGAGGACCAGCGCGTTGAAGTCGATTTCGTGCCTACCGAGGAGGGCGCGTATACGATCGAGGACGTGGAGGAGACCCTGCGCCCCGACACGCGACTCCTGAGCGTCTCCTGGGTGCACTTCCTGTCCGGCTTCCGGGCCGACCTGGAGGCCCTCGGTGCGCTGTGCGAGGAGCACGACGTCCTCTTTTGCGTCGATGCCATCCAGGGCCTGGGGGCGCTTCAGATCGACGTGGAAGCGGCGGGCATCGATTTTCTCGCCTCCGGCGGGCACAAGTGGCTCCTGGCGGCGCAGGGCGTGGGGCTCCTCTACTGCGACGATGCGCTTCAGGAGCAGCTCCGGCCCCCCACGGGTTGGCTGCACGGTCCGTTCGACTGGGAGAACCTGGACGACTACGACCTGACGTTCCACGACGATGCCCGGCGCTTCCGGACCGGCACGTTCAACAGCGTCGGCGTCGCGGCCCTGCACGCGGCCCTCGGCCTCTACCTGGAGGCCGGTCCGGAGTGGTGCGAGGAGCGGGTGCTCGCCCTCTCGACGACCCTTGCGGATGAGCTTGCGGCCCGCGGATGGTCCCGCTACGGAACCGACGATGCGGCCCACGCCAGCGGCATCGTGACCGTGGAGACCGACGCGCCCGAGGCCCTGTTCGATCACTTGAAGGAGCACGACATTACCGGTGCCGTCCGCAACCGAAAGCTTCGCGTTGCGCCAACGTATTACAACAACGAGGCGGACTTGGCGGCCGTCTTGGAGGCGGTCGACCAGTTTGGGGCGCCTTGAGTCCACCGAGGGACAATGCTTGGAGGACTGGAGGCCATGCACGCGCGGAGGATTTCCTGGCCTGCCTTCCATGCCTCCAGCGCTTCCACGCCTCCACTCCTTTTTTCCAGCAGATTGCGGACAAACAGTGCCGGAGCAGCCCCCTGACAGCTTCGATCCGAACGAATATGACGCCGACGTGACCCGAGAGGAGAACGTCGTGCAGGTCGTGGTGCCGGCGTCCGAAACCGGTGGACCTCGCATCGACAAGTACCTCACGCGCTTCTACCCCGAGGCCTCGCGCACCAAGATCCAGCGGGCGATCAAGAAGGGCCACCTCAAGGTGAATGGGGACGACGTGAAGAAGTCCTATTCGGTGGAGCCGGGCGACGAAATCATCTTCCGACTCGTGCGGAAGCCGCCGATGCAGGCGGAGCCGGAGCCGATTCCGCTCGACATCGTCTACGAGGACGAGGACCTGCTCGTGGTGAACAAGCCGGCCGGCATGGTGGTGCATCCGGCACCTGGGCACCGGTCGGGCACGCTCGTCCACGCCCTGCTGCACCACGTAGATGGGGGCGAGGTGGCGGCCGACGACGATCCCGACGGCAGTCCGGAGGACGAAGAGGTGGGGTTGTCGATGGTCAACGCACTGCCCGAGGATCCCGATCATCCGGTCGTACGTCCCGGCATCGTGCACCGGCTGGACAAGGGCACGTCTGGCCTCTTGGTGGTAGCAAAACGCGACCGCGCCCACAAGCCGCTGGCGGAGCAGTTCAAGGAGCACACCGTGGAGCGCCGGTACCGAGCCCTCGTGTGGGGACATTTCGAGTCGCCAAGGGGCACCATCGAGGGGGCGATTGGCCGCGATCCGAACCACCGGCAGCGCATGGCCGTGGTGCCCGAGGAAAACGGGAAGTGGGCCGTCACGCACTACGAGACCATCGAGACCCACGCCCATACCTCCGTCGTCGACTTCCGGCTCGAAACCGGGCGCACCCACCAGATTCGCGTCCACGCCCGGGCGCAGGGGCACCCGCTCCTCGGCGATCCGAAGTACGGAGGGCAGCGGGTTCGCTACGGGACCCAGAGCGAGGATCGACGAGCCTTCTTCGAGCACCTGTTCGAGGTCCTTCCGCATCCAGCGTTGCACGCCTACCGCCTCGGGTTTGCCCATCCCATCACGGACGAGGACCTGCGTTTTGAGGCCGATCCGCCGACCGATTGGCAGCGCGTGCTCGATCGGCTGCGGGCCGACGACGGACAAACCGGCCATCGCTGAGGGGGGGGTCCGAAGAGCACCGCGGGCCGACGCGCGTCGGGCCCCTCGTCCGGAGCAAATCTGCGCGCGAATATTACAAAGTCGCGCCCTGCGCGCCCTCGCGAGGGGAAACAAAGGAGTGGCGGTTCGATACGGATCCGCGAAGATCATTCCTCCGATTGTAGCTTCGCCCCTGCGCAACAGAGCCGGGATTCCCGGTGGAGGCACTCCTCTTCCGTACCGTTCTTGATCTTGTCGTGCTAACGCTTCGGTCCGTTCCTGAGTCCCCTCAGGACGCCGTCGCACGGGGGGGGCGTCTGTGATGAACGGGCACGTCCTCGTCCTCAACCAAGATTATAGCGCGCTCACCGTGTGTAGCGTGGAGCGGGCCGTGGTCCTCATGCACCTCCAGAAGGTACACCTCGTGGAGGCGGCCGACGGCCGTCAGATCCGGTCGCCAAGCGTGGAGATGCCCTGGCCGAGTATCGTGCGGCTGAAGCAGTACGCAAACGTGCCGTATAAGCGCGTCATGCTCTCCCGAAAGAACGTGCTGCGGCGGGACCGCAACACCTGCCAGTACTGCGGGGCGGAAACCAACCTCACCATCGACCATGTGGTGCCAAAATCGCGGGGCGGCCGGGACACGTGGGAGAATCTCGTGGCGGCCTGCGTGACGTGCAACAATCAGAAGGGGGATGCCACCCCGGAAGAGGCCGGCATGGAACTGACCCGTCGTCCCTTCCGGCCCAGTTACGTCATGTTTCTCCGGGACTTTGCCGGGGAGATTGAAGACACCTGGAAGCCGTATCTCTTCTTGTCGTAGACCGGGCCTGCTGCACCGTCAATCGTGACTTTGCGGATGGGCCTCCCTTCTCCCGAAGCCCCTGGGATGCGTACTGCGCGTTGCGTATCGCAGACTGCGTGAGGCCACTGGTCAGTTCCACGGCCCGCACCACGAAATACGCACTACGACATGCAACGGGATCGGCCGGACGGCTCTCCGTTCTGTTGAAAGCATTACGGCGGACAGCGCACTACCGCGCTCCGCTTTTCACCCATAATCCCCGGTGGGCTTTGATCGACGACGGCGTTCGACCGTATGCTCATTCCAGTTTCTGTATAGACTTTCCCGCTCAGCCGCTCTCTCCTCGATGATCCAATGGATCGCACGCGTCGCCTGGCTGCTTCCCCTTCTCTTCCTCGGCCTTGCGCTGCACCAGGGCAAGGTGGCCTATGATCTGCAGACGACGAAGACCCAGGGCACCGAGGCAACGGCGGAGGTGCAGGACGTTAAGGTCTCGAACCGGACGCAGGTAACGTACGACTACGTGAGCGTCCGCGTCCCGATGCCCGATGGGTCGGTGCTGACGCGAGAGCGGCTCTCGCTTCCCCACGGCGTCGTCCCGCCACTGAAAGAAAAAGAAACCCTGGCGGTACGGGTGGCGCCGGACGCCCGCCGATCCGTCGTCGTAACGGAGCCCATCAAGGCCACACCGGTCGTGGACACTCAGATTCGAATTGCGGGCATCAATGCACTCATGAGTCTTGGCGCTGCGCTGCTCTTCGGAGTGGCCATCTGGTTCTGGAATCGAAGCCTGCGCCGCGAGGGCGACCCGGCGGAGCGGGGCGTCACCGAACCGGATCCCGACCATCCAGCCAGCAAGGTGGTGCGATAGAAGAGGGAAAGACAAAGTTCGTAGACAGGGAGCGTCGAGTCCAGGAAGTGGGGCTCGGCGCTATTTTAGTTACGGAGGTGTGGGGTGCTCGGCTGCGTTGCACAGCGTCTCACTCTACCTTCCTGACGTATACCTTCTGGAGGTCGAGAGCTTTGAGACTGGCTTCAGCGGCGGTGACGCGATTGGCGGGGGCGCCGTCGGCGTAAAGGAGAACGGCGCGGGCGGCGTCCTTGGTAATGCGCTGACGGACCGCGTCGGTCAGGTTGGAACCCTCGACCCGTTTGTCGTCGAGGAGAAGGGTGCCCTTCTCATTCATCAGGACCCGGACAACCTGGATACCGGCCTTCTGGAAGAGGAGGTCGTCGGAATCGGTCTCGGATGAGGCGCTGGACGCGGCGGTATCGTCGCCGGACCCTCCAGACCCGCTCTCAGACCCGTCGTCGAGCCGGAAGGTCACCGGAAGCGACATCTGCACCTTCACCGCCTCGCCGTCCTGCCGGCCCGGCTTGAATTCCTGGGCCTTCACGGCGTCGAGGGCCGCCTGGTCTAGCACCTCGTGGACGCCGCGTGTGACCGTCGGGTTCGTCACGTTTCCATCTTCGTTCACGGTGAACTGAACGATGACGCGGCCTTCAACCCCGGCTTCTTTGGCTGTCTCCGGGTAGCTGATCGACTCCTGCAGGGCGCTCAACCCGCCTACCAGTTCGG
>CAZMDV010000216.1:0-4901 GCA_964564875.1 uncultured Salinivenus sp. | reverse complement strand
CCCTCGTCGGTCTCGTCGATCGTCTCCACCTCGAAGGTGCCGTAGAGGACGTGGTCGACCGTGTGGCGGTAGTTGAGTTCGGAGAGCCACCGCACCATGAGCGCCTCGAGGTCGCGCCCGTCGACAGTGATCTGCGTGGCCTCGGGCGTTCGGACCGCCGCTGGATCGGTGAGGACCCGCACCATGCCTGCGGCCGCCCGCTCGAAGAGCTGGGGCAGGGTCGAAGCCATTACTTCGATCCCGATGTCACCAGTGTGGTCAATCTCATGGAACCAGTCGGGCGTATCGGCGGGCATCGGAAGAACGATCGTCTGGATGGTTTGCTGAACTCAATGAACTCGTACAGGCCGAGGAGGAGTGGTGTCCACGCCGAGTGATCGTTCTCGCGCGGTGTGGAGGAGGGCCGAAAATGGCACGCCGATGCCGGAGATCAGTCCGAGACAGGCCGCCGCGGAAGGAGGGAGCGGAGTACCAGAAGCCCCGCCCACCCCCCTACAGCGACGCTTAGCCAGCCGGAGAGCACCGGCAGAAAAACGAGTGTGACCTCCAGGCTCCGCACATACCAGACGCCTGCGGCCAGTAGGCCCGCCCCGAGAACCTGAATGAGGCGTCCCCGTCGCCAGCGGGCGGAGAGCGGAGCGAAGGTGCGTCGGCCGCGGAGCCAACTCCTCCCGATTCGCCACGCCCCCCATCCGGTCCCCAGCCAGAGGAGAACGAGGAGGCTCCGACCGAGGAGATCGAGCCACCCAAACGCACGACTCAGACCGATGGAGGGCAGTCCCTGCCACGTGGCCCACGCCCCAAGGAGGTCGGCGATGAAAGGCATTCCCCGTTCACTGTTGGTCAGGACGACGACGCCGTCGCCCGTCTCTGGAAGGAGGTAGAAATGAACCATCCATCCGGTGTGATGCCCCCCGTGAGAAATTGCCCGGCGGCCATTCGGAAGAAGCTCTACAAAGTGGCCGAGACCGTAGGCCTCCGCAACGAGCCCGACCATCCCCGCCGCCTCCACCGTCGGGGCGTAGAGCCGCTGCACCCCGTCGGACGAGAGCACCTCGGCACCCGGGGGCCTGCCTTCCACCCCCGAGACCCCCGCGACAACAAACTGAGCGACGTCCCCCACCGTTGCGTAGAGGCCGCCAGGGGCCTTGACGGCATCCACGAACGGAGCGGCCGGGGTTCCGTCTACCAGATGGCCGGTGGCAAGGCGGGCGTCTACCGCGTCGGTGCGCCGAAACGTCGCGTCGGTCATGTTCAACGGGGTCAGAACGGAATCCCGCATGTACGCCTCGAAGGGTCGGCCGGTGGCCTCCTCGATCAGGAGCTCGAGCACCGCGTATCCGGCATTCGAGTAGCGGAACGACGCGCCGGGCGGCTGGTCGGGCCGGGCCGCCGGTTCCGCCGCTTGTCCCGACAGCATCGCCTCCAGAGGGGGCACCGAGTCGCCCGGCGGGACTTCCGGATACAGCACCGATGGGAGACCAGCGGTGTGATTGAGGAGACGGCGCACCGTCACCTCGTCCGAGGCAAGCGTCGCTTTTGGCAGCGCCCCGTCGTCGACGTGCGCGGCCACCGGGGCGTCCAACCGGAGTGCGCCCTGCTCGACCAGCCGCATCACGCCCCAGGCCGTGACGGACTTCGAGATCGACCCGACGCGGAAGACGGTCTCGGGCGTCACGCTTCGATCCTCGCGTCGGTCGGCCACGCCGTACGTTCCCGTCCAGGTCCGCTCCCCCTCGTGAATGAGGCCCACCGCCGCGCCAGGGACGCTGTAGTGGTCCAGCAGCGCAGGCACCCGGTCGTCCAGGTGGCCGGCAAACCTCTCGACCGAGGCCTCGGGTGCCACCGCGTCCGACTCGCACCCGGCACCCAGGCTCACGACGAGGGCAAGAAGTCCGAGGGGGCGGAGGTGTTTCTGCACGGCCGTCGTTGTTCGATGGCGGAAGAGGGGGACGAGGAGACCGGTTTCAGAGTAAATTCCCTCAGAACGGAGTCATAGCGGTGATGTAGAGTCCCCCGCCCTCCTTCCCGAGGGCGTAGTCGAGCCGGAGGTGCGTGCCTTCGTCGTTGAGCTGGTAGCGGAGCCCGGCGCCGCCCGCCCCCTCTAACCCCTCCGTCCCGAGGGTCTCGAGGCGAGGGGCCACGGCGCCGGTCCCGACGAACACGGCCCCTTTGAATCGGCTCCATATCGGGAATCGCCACTCGCCCTGCACGGCCACAAACACATCGTCCCGAAAGCGCCCCTCCCGGTAGCCCCGCAGCTGGCGCGGCCCGCCCAGGCGGGGCAGGATCGTGAATGGGGCGGTGCCGGACACGGCCTCCCCGTAGCCCTGCAGGCCAATCACGTGGTTCCTCACAGGCACGTAGTACCGGGCGTCGACGACAGCCCGCGTGAAGTCGAAGTCGCTGCCCAGCGCCCCATCGTGGGGCACCACGTGGGCGATCATGTACGTTCCCCGATGCGGGTAGAAGAGGCGGTCCCGCGTGTCGCGGGTCACAACGAGGCCGAGGCCCAGCGTCGTGCCGCCCTCGGCGCCCGGAACGGCAGCGCCGCTCAGGCGACCATCCGCCTCAACCTCCGTGATTGTCTCGTTCCGAACTCGCCCACGCAGGCCGATCCGTAGGCCCGGCGCGACCCGTTGCTCGGCCTGCAGGACCGCGTCCAGATACCGGCTCGTGAAGTCCTCTTCCCGCGCCTCGTTCGTGCCCGGACCAAGGCCGTAAAAGATGTCGGGGTACTCGTGGAGAGCGACGTCCGCGTAAAAGCGTTGTCGGTCGCCGTCCCGGTAGAGCTCCGCCTCCAGATTCAACTGATACTGGCCCCGCACGGTCGCAGAGGCGTCGCCCGTCAGGCTTGAGGGTGGGCCCTCGGTACCCGTCCGGAAGAAGTATCCCCCAGCCCCACCGCCGCCCAGGCCCGTTTTGGGCGTGTAGTAGAGGGTTGGGAAGGCGTACCAGCTTGAGGCGGCGTCGTCCGATGAATCCGATGGAGATTGGGCGCGAGCAGGAGCCACGACAAGGCTCCCTGCGAGCAGCAGGAGGGCGCACCACCGCAGCGTCGAGACCGCCGCCTGGAGGGGAGGCCAAAGTGCAAGGGGGGACGGGAGGAGCGATCTTTTCATGGCTCAGTTGGGAAACGGCACGTTAGGGTCACGATCGGGCCGGCGCAGCGTATCGGCGCCCCATCGCCCCAGGATGACGAGGACGAGGACCGCCGTGAGGTACAGCTCGTAGGTGTAGACAGCACCCGGCGCGTTCAGCAGTTCGCCGCTCACATTGCCGGAGAAGTGGAAGAGGATTGCCCCGAGGACGCTCCGACGGGTGTTGTTGTAGATCCAGGTGTACAGGACGGCCACCAGGACGAGCGCCACGCCGAACCGGACAGGATCGGGCGCCCCGCCGGCCCGCGCGTAGTAGCCGGTCATGAAGAAGAGCGGCCCGTGCCACGCGAACCAGGCGACGCCGAGGCCGAGGCTCGCCCCCAGCGCCCCGAAGCGTATCTGCAGTCGATCCAGCAGGTAGCCCCGCCAGCCAATCTCTTCGGGCAGGGGACCGAGGAGCAGCACGAACCCAAGGTAGAGCAGCAGGTCGACGGGCTGGACGGCGAGTTCGGCGGCTTCCTGCAGACGGAAGGGCGTATCCGTCGCGCCCGTCGCGAGGGCGAGGCCTCCGGCGGACAGCTTCAGCGCCGGGGGGAGCAGAAGCACGACGGTCCACCATCGGGCAGAGAGACGCCCCGGTTCGATCATCCGACGGCCCAGGTCGCGGAGGCCGCTGCGCCCCGCCACCCGCCACGTCATGAGAACGCCCCCGATCGGCAGGCCCAGCCCGCCCACGATGAGGAGCGTGGTTGCGAGCGACGAACTCCACACGTCCACCCCCAGGGCCACGATGACGCCCCAAAACACCCACGTCCAGCCGTGGGAAAATGCGAGAAAGCCCCACACGTCGGACCATCCACGGGACGATCCACGGGGGACGGTCGTTTTGGGTGAGGACCCCGACTTGGGAGCAGACATGGTACAAGAGTGTGTCAGCGGTCGGTCGAACGTACGATGACCTCGCCCATTCGGACGGCGTACTCGGCCATATCGTACGGGCCCAGGGCATTTACCTGCAGGGCGACGGCCACGTCGTGCTCGGGGTAGTACTCGAAGATCGACAGATACCCGGGCGACCAGCCCCGATGCCCGTAGGCCGGCCCCAGCCGGGTCGACCGGGTCGTCACGCCGAGGCCGTAGCGCACGTCCGGCCCGTAGCGGGCCTGCTGCGACGAGTCTTTCGGGATCGTCTTGAGAAGGGCGTCCCGATAGGCACCCGGGAGCGCCTCCCCTTCGTAGAGCGTCTTCCCCCACCGGGCCAGGTCCTGGGAGTTGGTGACGAGCCCGCCGCCGGTCCACTCGGTCACCGGGTTGAACACGAGTGCGCCGTCCATCGTCACCCTGGACGGGAGCCCGAACGGCGCGTCGCCGACGTTGTAGCCCGGCACCAGGCCCGGCGGATCGCGCCGGGTGGCCGGTGTCGTCAACGTAAGGTCCAGTGGGTTGAGAATACGGCGCCGGAGCACCTCGTAGTAGCTGCGCCCTGTCACCGCCTCGACGATGAGGCCTGCGAGGATGTAATTCGTGTCGGAATAGCTGTAGCCCTCCCCCGGGCGAAAGAGCGGATCGGTGCCGAGCACGAGCCGAGCGATCTCCTCGGACTTAAGGGCGGCCTCGGGGCCCTGCGTCTCCATTCGTTCCTGCATGGTTCGCCGGAACGACTCGGTGTGGATGTGGTCGATGAGCCCACTCTCGTGGCGAAGGAGCAGTCGCAGCGTAAGACGGTCGCCGTTGGGGAGCCGATCAAACCACGACCGGTCGCCGAGCCAGCGGGCGATGGGGGCATCCAGGTCGAGCGCG
>CAZMDV010000215.1:0-4950 GCA_964564875.1 uncultured Salinivenus sp. | reverse complement strand
TTGTCGGCGTCCCGCAGATTCATGCGCTCCTTGATCGTGCGCGCCATGCGGGCCAGCCCGAGCGAGAACTGCGAGCCCAGCTGCTCCCCGACCGTCTTCACGCGGCGGTTGCTGAGGTGGTCAATGTCGTCGGCCGTGCTCTCCCCGTTCTGGAGCTCCACGAGCTCACGGACAATGCCTACCACGTCCTCCTTCGTAAGGATCTGCGTCTCCTCCTCCACGTCAAGATCCAACCGTTCGTTGATCCGGTGGCGTCCTACCTCCCCCAGATCGTACCGGTCTTCGCTGAAGAAGAGGCGGTTGAGGGCCTCCTGAGCAGAGTCGAGGTCGGGGGCCTCACTTCCCCGTAGCTTCTCGTAGATCTCGTTGAGGGCCTCCTCCTCAGTGTGTGTCGGGTCCTTCTTGAGGGTTTCCACGAGGGTGCTCTTGTCGAGGGCCTCGTCCTCCACGTCCTCCCGAACGAGGTAAAGGCGGCTCACGTCAAACTCGTTGAGCTCCTCCCAGTCGCCTTCTTCCAGTTCGTGTTCGGCCGGAAGGAGCACCTCGCGCTCCGTCTCTTCGTCGACGACCTCCCCGGTATCTTCGTCGACAATCTCGATCGTCTTTTCGATCGTAACGCTGGTGGCGAGCTCTCGGCCCAGGTACTCGGAGAACTCGTCCTCGCCCTCAATGTCGACCGCGTCGGCGAGATCGAACATCTTGACAATCTCCTCGTCGCTAGAGTAGCCTAGCGCGCGCAAGAGCGTCGTCACAGGCACCTTTTTCTTTCGGTCCACGTACGCCCAGAGCACGTCGCGTACGTCCGTCGAAAACTCCATCCAGGAGCCCCGGAAGGGAATGACCCGTGCGCTGAAGAGCTCGGTACCGTTTGAGTGAATCTCCTTCTCGAAGAAGACGCCAGGACTGCGGTGAAGCTGGGAGACGATCACACGCTCGGCCCCGTTCACGATGAACGTGCCCCGGTCAGTCATGAACGGGAGCGTGCCGAGGTAAACCTCCTGCTCGATGGCCTCGATGGCTTCCTCACCCCCTTCTTCCTCTTTACTCGAGAGCCGGAGGGTTGCCTTCAAGGGCACCGAGTAGGTAAGGCCCTGAGCAATACACTCTTCGACCGTATGCTTCGGGGCGTCGAGCTCATAGCTCACAAACTCAAGCGTGTAGCGGTCACGGTTGTCCTTGATCGGGAAGTGCTCGTTAAAGACCGCTTGGAGACCCACATTTTCCCGGTCGGCAGGGGGGACATCATCCTGCACAAAGTCGTGGAACGTCTTAATTTGGACGTCCAAGAAGTCCGGATAATCCCACACCTGCGGAATGTCGGCGAAGCTCTTCCGCGGCTTCGCGTCCTCAAGGTGTCCGGGGGTGGAAATGTCTCCGTTGAGAAAGGTCGGCATAGGCTGTAGGAGTCGCTCGCGTGAGGAAACTACGGTCGCAGAAGTCCGGGGCGCAAAAAGACCCGGCGATGACGTGCGTGGTGGCAGTTCAGAGGCCTCGCACAGTCTCAGACCGCCCTGTGATCTTCGCGGACGGGACCGGTGTGCAGGGCAACGGTGGACCCAGAGGCGCTCGGCACGTCAGTGAGCCGCTGCGCGCAGGCTTGCAGGCTCATTCGAGAAGAATCCACCAGTCAGACTCAGGGCGGAGAAGGCGACCGTCGGAGGATCGATCCTCCGACATCGGGCACAACTCCTGTCAGGCGGTAGAAATCCGTGAGGCAAGACTTCGCTCAAGAAAGTGCGCTAAGACAGGAATTGGCCAACGGTCGGGGTGAGGGCTTGTTTCAAAAGCAATCCTGTTTACGCCACGGAGTGGCGTTTTCCAGGATTGCCGAAGGCCACCCCCCGAATGCATTCGGGACCGGCCTCGTGGGGGCAGTGGGAGACCTGGGGAGAGGGCGCTGCTTGGAACTCCTTCTCACCAGAGCCGTCACGCGTCGATTCTTACTGGATCTCAACCTCGCCCCCTGCGTCTTCAATCTGCGCTTTGAGGTCGTCGGCCTCATCACGGGGAACGCTCTCCCTGACGGGATTGGGCGCTTCGTCCACCAGGGACTTGGCCTCTTTCAGTCCCAGGTCGGTAATGGAGCGGACCTCCTTGATGACCTGAATCTTATTCCCCCCGATTCCAGTGAGCACAACGTCAAATTCCGTTTGCTCTTCCGCTTCCGCTTCGCCGTCGGCCCCACCTCCGCCGTCGGCCGCCACGGGGACGCCCCCGGAGGCCGGCTGGATGTCGTATTCGTCTTCGAGATGATTCGCAAGCTCATTGGCTTCCTGGATGGTGAGTCCAACGAGCTGTTCCGCAAGTGCTTCAATGTCAGCCATAGGTTCGTAGGTGTGTTTATCCTGCGACGGTCTTTGTGACGACGGTCGTCGGCACTGCGCCGCAAATTAAGGCGAATGTGATGAAACACCGAGAAGCCGGGCGCCCATGGAGGGCCCCAACAGTACCGGTGGCTATTCGTCATCTTCCTCTTCTGCGAGGGATTGCAAGACGCCGGCCAGCCGCTGCCCGGACCCCTGGAGTCTTCCCACGACGTTCTGGGCCGGGGAAAGAAGCAGGCCGACAATCTCTCCAATAAGCTCCTCGCGGGACTTTAGGTCTGCAAGCGTGTCGAGCGCCTCCGGATCGTCGTACATCTCCCCCTCGATCCAGGCGACCTTCAACCTCGGCCGGTCTAAGTCCTCCTCCTCTAGGAAGTCCTGAATAACGCGGGCCGGCTTTGCCGGATCCTCGCTGAAGGCCACGGCCGTGGGCCCCGCAAAGAATTCTTCGAGGGCGTCCTTGCCCTCGATTCGGTCGAGGGCAATTCGGGCCAGGGTGTTCTTTGTAACCTGATAGTCGACCCCGGCCTCGCGGAAGCGCCCGCGCAAGTCGTTGGACTGAGCGACAGTCAGGCCTTCAAAGTTGGTAAGATAAAGGATCGAGTACTCGCTGAGCTTTTCCCCGATCTGGTCAATGATTTCGGCTTTCTCAGCTCGGTTCTTCGACATGGGATAGGAGCGTGGGTCGGGGTTCAAGTGGCAATGGACCGGTCGCGAGCGCTACCGCACTTCGCTAAGGACGGAGCTGCGGTCAATCTCGACCGGGGGACCCATCGTGGCGGACATGGTGATTGAGCGCAAGTAGAGGCCGCTCGCCGAGGCCGGGCGGAGACGAACCACTTCTCTGAGGAGCGCACGAGCATTTTCGTAGAGCTCCTTCGGCGAGAAGGATGCCTTTCCGATCGCTGTGTGGAGATTTCCGCTGCTGTCGACACGGAACTCAATCTTTCCGGCCTTGATTTCTTCGATCGTCTCGGCCAGATCCATCGTTACGGTCCCACTTTTCGGGTTCGGCATCAGGCCCCGCGGGCCCAAGATGCGCCCGAGCTGACCCACCTGTCCCATTACGTCGGGGGTCGCGATGGCGACGTCGAAGTCGAGCCAGTTTTCTTCTTGGATGCGTTCGATGTACTCGTCGAGCCCGACGTAGTCGGCGCCAGCCTCCTCGGCCTCTTGCTGCTTGCCCTCACTGGCCAGGACGAGCACGGTCACCTCGCGACCGGTGCCATTGGGCAGCGTAATGGACCCGCGCACCATCTGATCGGCGTGTTGCGGGTTGACGCCCAATCGCAGGTCCAAGTCAATCGACTCGTCAAAGCTGGCGGTCGCGGTTTTCTTGGCCAGTTCTGCGGCCTCTCGGAGACCCACGGGACCGTCTTGCTCGTCGACGACCTCGTGCGCTTCTCGGTATCGTTTTCCTTCAGTCTTTGCCATGGTTGGGTGTGGTTATGCGGTGCGAACGTCCTCCCGGTAGCGGTCAGGAAAACTCCCGCGTGAGCAACGATTGCGACGGCGAGAGGAGAAGAAGCCTCCGGCCGAAGGTGACAGGCGACTACTGTTCGTGGACCGGCTTCCCTTCCACGGTGATGCCCATCGACCGGGCCGTTCCGGCCACCATGCTCGCGCCCTTCTCGACGGTGTGGGCGTTCAGGTCTTCGAGCTTCTGCTCGGCGATGTCCAGGCAGTCGTCCCAGGTGACCGTACCGGCATCTTCGCGGAGCGGATCACCGGCGGCAGTCTCGATGTCCGCTTTCTGTTTTAGCAACACCGAGGCCGGCGGGCTCTTGACGATGAAGTCAAAGGACCGGTCGGCGTAGACGGTGATCTCGACCGGGAGGAGCGTCCCCATTCGGTCTTCGGTACGGGCGTTGAACGCCTTGCAAAACTCCATGATGTTTACCCCGTGCTGACCGAGCGCCGGGCCGATGGGTGGGGCCGGATTGGCCTGCCCACCTTTGATTTGAAGCTTGATGGTTTGTTCGACCGGTGCTGCCATGTGTGCGGAGGCGGTTCAAGCGTCTTCCGGCGCGCTTAGCGTAACGACTGTCGGTGCTGCCGGAGCGACTTCCGCCAATTTGTTCAAAAACGTCGCGAGAATGCCGGTGGCTAGGGGGAGCCCCGCCTGCAGAAGCGAGGCCCTATTCTTCGTGTTCGACCTGCAAGTAGTCGAGTTCCACAGGGGTCTTGCGCCCAAAAATCGACACCATAACCTTTACCTTCATCTTGTCGGGATAAACGTCCTCTACGATCCCGTTAAAGCTGTCGAAGGGGCCGTCTACGACCTTAACCGGGTCACCCACCTTGAAGGGCATCTCGGGTTGTTCGCCCATCTCTTCGGCCCGATCCATCTTGCCGAGGACGCGCTTCACTTCTTCCTCCCGAAGCTGGGTCGGGCTGTCCCCGGTGCCCGCCGTCAGGAACCCAATGACCGACGGCAAGTCCTCCGCCACGTCTCGGAGCTCGGAGGTCAGGGTGCAGTTGAGAAGAATGTACCCCGGAAAGAACGTCTTCTCTTTCGTCTTCTTCTCTCCGCCCTTCATCTCAAAGACCGTCTCCGTCGGGATCAGAATTTCTTCAACGTGATCCTCGAGCCCGAGCCGCTCGATTTCACTTTCGAGATACCGGC
>CAZMDV010000214.1:0-4954 GCA_964564875.1 uncultured Salinivenus sp. | reverse complement strand
TGTCCACCGTGCAGCGCCTGCTGCCGGACCTCGGCGTGGACAAGGAGAACGTCGTCTTCGTCAGCGGCATCGGGTGCGCGGGGCGGTTTCCGTACTACATGGACACGTACGGCATCCACGGCATTCACGGGCGCGCCCCAGCCATCGCCACGGGGCTCAAGACGAGCAACCCGGAGCTGGACGTGTGGGTGGTGACCGGCGACGGCGATGCGCTCTCCATCGGCGGCAACCACCTGATTCACGTCCTGCGGCGCAACCTCGACACGCAGATCCTCCTCTTCAACAACGAGATCTACGGCCTCACGAAAGGTCAGTACAGCCCCACCTCCGAGCAGGGCAAAGTGTCGAAGAGCACACCCCACGGCTCCGTCGACCGGCCCTTCAATCCGGTCTCTGTCGCGCTCGGGGCCGACGCCTCGTTCGTGGCGCGCACCATGGACCGCGACCCGCAGCACATGAAAGCGATGATGCGGGCGGCCCACGAGCACGACGGCACCGGCTTCCTGGAGATCTACCAGAACTGCAACATCTTCAACGACGGCGCCTTCTTCGAATTCACCGAGCGAGAGACGAAGGACGAGCGGGCCCTCTTCCTGGAGCATGGCGCGCCGATGACGTTCGCCGACGGCACGAAGGGCATCCGGCTCGACACCCTTCAGCCCGAAGTCATCGACCTCGAGTCCGGCGACTGGTCAGCGGACGACTGCCTGGTGCACGACGAGACCTCCCGGGAGCTGGCCACCATCCTCGGGCGCATGTCGTGGCAGGAGGACGAGGAGGCGATTCCCCGCCTGGACGAGACCGAGACGCAGCTGCCCCGTCCCTTCGGCGTCATCCACCGCACGGAGCGCCCCACCTACGCGGAGCAGGTCCACCAGCAGATTGCCAACGTGACGGCGGAGCGGGGGCCGAGCGACCTCGATGCGCTGCTTCGCTCGGGGGAGACGTGGACGATCGAGTAGGAATCCCTTCTCGTCCCAGGGGTGGAATCATTCGCCAGCCGCGTCCAACGTTTCCGACTGGCCCGTCCACGTTTACGTCTTCACACCTCCACCCTTCGTACGTCTGTCCCTACGCCAATCGCATCTTAGCGATGCCACCCTGTTCGCACTGTTCTGTACTGGCAGAAATTCGCCCCCCCACGTGCCCTGAGCGTCACAGAGCGACGCGAAGCTCGTGCCGCAGAGCAGCGAGGTGCTTTCGGAGCGCTCGCTTTCCCATTCGCCCATGCGTTCCCGGCCTCCGTCCTGCGATCAAAGGCCGGTGAGACTCCATCGCCCGACGAAGTTTTTGACATACAATCGCCCTGCCGCTCGACAAACTGCCCGACATTTTCTATACTTGGGACCAGCTTCCCCACTTTTCCTTCATCGACGAGCGTCGATCCATGATCTGGACACACCTCAGCAAGTATCGCGACCTGGGCCTCCTTCTCCTCCGTGCCGTCTTTGGCCTGTACATGGCCTTCGGGCACGGCCTTGGCAAGGTTACCGGTGGTCCCGAGCGGTGGGCGCAGCTCGGCGGGGTGATAGAAGGCATTCTCGGATTCGGGGTTCTCCCCACGTTTTGGGGCTTCATGTCGGCCATCGCAGAATTTGTCGCGGCCCTGCTCGTGGTGGTGGGCTTCCTGTCTCGGCCTGCGGCCCTCCTCCTCGTCATAAACATGCTCGTCGCGGCCACGGCCCACATCACTGGGGTGATCGATGGGGGACCGGAGTCGGCACTGCTTTACGGAGTGGTCTTCCTCAGCCTCATTTTTACCGGCCCGGGCGCGTACAGCATCGACGATCAGCTGTAAGTCAAGACCCGCTTGGTTGCGAGGAAGAGGGGCAGGCATTTTTGTGCTGATACGGCGCTCATTACGGCCAGACACGTCACCATGGAAAGCCCGTCGCAGTGGTCCTCGATTGACCTTGCCCTGCTGGTGCTCCGCATTGGCATTGGCATTTCGTTCGTGTTCGTGTATGGAGCAGACAAAATATTTGGTGGCCCCGAGCAGTGGGCCGGGCTGGGGCAAAATATGAAGGTGCTGGGGATCACGTTCTGGCCAACATTATGGGGGTTCATGGCGGCCCTGTCCGAGTTCGCCGGTGGCATTCTCCTGATGCTTGGATTCCTCTTCCGGCCCGCGCTGACGCTCCTGCTCGGGACCATGGCGGTGGCCGCCATAGGTCACATCAGCGGCCAGATTGACGGTGGGCCCTGGCACGCCACGGAAATGGCCACGGTGTTTGTGGCGCTTTTGCTGACGGGACCGGGCCGCTACAGCGTAGATGCGTATTTTAGCTCGTCGGAGGAATGAGGACCCGGCATGCCTGATTCTGACTCGCCGGCCCTCCTCGTCGTGGGGGCGGGACTCGCCGGACTCGTGGCGGCGGCTGAGCTCCACACGGCAGGCGTGTCCGTCCGGGTCTGGGAGGCGCGCGATCGGATTGGCGGGCGGTGCTGGAGCATGCCTGTGGGGCCGGACGCCGTGCGCCTCGACCTGGGGGCGGCGTGGCACTGGGGCGAACATCAGCGGGTGCGAGAGCTGGCTGAGCGCCTCGGCGTGAAACGGGTTCGGCAGCACGAGCCGGGCATTGCCGTGCGCGAGACTACCGCCGATGCGCCCGTCGAGCGGTTCGAGTGGCCCGAGACCCCGCCGCCGTCGTGGCGCCTCGCGGGCGGCGCCCAGACGCTGCACGAGCGCCTCGCGGCGAGGCTTCCCGAGGACGCGATTCGCTTTGAGCACCGGCTAACGGCCCTACGGCGTACCGATCGGGGCGTCCGGGCAGCAGCAACCACGCCAGACGGAGGCCGAACGAAAAAGGTCGAGGCCGTCGTGCTGGCCGTACCGCCGCGGCTGGCCGTGCACACCGTGCACTTCGATCCCCCACCGGGGTCGGACGTGATGGAGGCGATGCGCGCAATGCCCACCTGGATGAGTCACACCGGTAAGGCCGCCGTCACCTACGACCACCCGTTCTGGCGCGGGGCGGGGCTCGCTGGGCGCGTAAAGAGCGAGGTCGGTCCGGTCCACGACTGGCACGATGCCGTGACGCCCGACGGCCGCGCGGCCGTCGTCGGCTTCATGCATCCGCCCGGCCCCGACTCGCTCACGCCCGCCGATCCGGACGAGCGAGAAGAGGCCCTCGTCCGCCAACTCGTGCACTGCTTCGGCGAAGACGCGGCCGAGCCGACCGGCATCGCCACGTGTGACTGGACGCAGGCCCCCGCTACGACACCCCCGGCCGGCTCAATCTCCGACCCCGATGCCCCACCCGACCCGGCGCCGCCACTCCAAGAACCACTCTGGGACGGTCGGCTGCACCTCGCTGCGGCCGAGACCGCCGCCGACCATCCCGGCTATCTGGACGGCGCCATCGAGGCGGGCCGCCACACCGCCGCCGCGTTGGCCTAAAGCCCCGAACGGGACGGAAGCGGCCCCGACTCGACCTGTTCCGTGGCATCCCTGCTCTCGTTCCCCCACTCTCTCTTCCCCCACGCTTCCCCCCGGAGCCTCCGCCGCACTCGTGCGTACCGTTCTTACGTGACCGGTGGGCCGAATGAACCCATCCTGCCTGTCCGGCATGCAAAATACACGCGCCGTACCACTCACCAAATCCCCCAGTTTAGCCATGGCCAAAGACATCCTGATGATCGTCGGCGACTTTGCCGAGGACTACGAAACGATGGTGCCCTTCCAGATGCTCGACCTGGCGGGGCACGAAGTCCATGCCGTGTGTCCGGACAAAGAGGCCGGCGACACGGTGAAGACCGCCATCCACGACTTTGAGGGCGACCAGACCTACACCGAGAAGCCGGGACACAACTTCGCCCTCAACGCTACCTTCGACGATGTCGACCCGGCCGACTACGATGCGCTCTGCCTGCCGGGCGGCCGCGCGCCGGAGTACCTGCGCCTGAACGACGAGGTCATTGAGGCGGTGCAGCACTTCTTCGAGGAGAACAAGCCCGTCGCGGCCATCTGCCACGCGGCCCAGACCCTCGCCGCCGCCGACGTGCTCGACGGCCGGCGCTGCTCGGCGTATCCCGCGTGTGCCCCGGAGGTCGAAGCGGCCGGTGGCACCTACGCCGACATAGAGATGACCGAGGCTGTGACCGACGGCAACCTGGTGACGGCCCCCGCCTGGCCCGCTCACGCGGCCTGGATCCGGCAGTTTCTTGAACTGCTGGGCACCCGCATCGAACACGCCGAACCCGTCGCGGCGTAGGGGACGGCTCCGTTTCGGAAGATGTCAGCGTCGGGCCCCAGCGGGGTCCGGCGCTTTTTTGCTGGGGGCTCCACAGGGGAATGAGCGCAACGAGACGGCCTGCCGCGAGGGGCCCGCGCATCACGGCGTGCGGGCCATGAAGTCGAGCACGTGCTGGGCGATCGTGGAGCCTTGCTCCTCCTGGAGGAAGTGGCCGGCGTCGTCAATCGTGACGTCGGGCTGGTCGCGGGCCGTCGGGAGGAGATCGAGGAAGAACTTGCGAGCTTCGCCCAGGATTGGGTCCTCGGGCGCGAAGAGGACGAAGGCAGGCTTCGACCATTCGGCCAGGTGCCGCCGCGCCTCGCGCATGGCGTCGGACACGGGGCTGCCTGGCTCCATCGGCACCAGGAGGGGCCACGCCACGGCCCCAGCCTTCGATTCGGTCGTGGGAAAGGGCGCCTCGTATGCGGCCGCTTCGGCCTCGGAGAGGCGATCCGGGTTTGAGAGGCCGCGCCGGACGATCCGCGCGATGGGGAGATCCGGGGTGTTCTCGACGAACCGGCGCCACGCCAGGAACGCTGTGCTCTTCTCTTCCTCTCCGGTAGGAAGAAACGTATTCAGGATGACGAGCCGTGCGATGCGCTCCGGCCTTCGGGCCGCGTAGGCGAGCCCCAGGAGGCCGCCCCAGTCCTGCACCACGAGTGTCACGCCGGTAAGGTCGAGCGTCTCGATGAGGGTGGCCAGCGTGTCGTAGTGGAGGG